>DATBWE010000025.1:0-3156 GCA_036514975.1 Bathyarchaeia archaeon | reverse complement strand
GAGCATCGGGACGGCGTAGGCGAGAGTCTTTCCGCTCCCAGTCTGGGCCTGACCTATCACGTCTCGTCCCTGAAGGATAGGGGCTATGGCCTCTGCCTGGATAGGAAACATCTCGTCGAAGCCGAGGTCCTTGATGCCCTGCAAGAGGCGCTGGTCTAGGTCGAAAGCTTCGAACTGCCCGGCCAAAGTTTGCCTACTCTAACCCAACTGCATGAGTGAGCCATAAAGACCTTCCAGGCTACGGCATTCTTCATTAAGACACGGAAGACCCTCCAACGGCTTGTTTCAACGGTGACCACCGTGAAGGCTGAGATCTGGCTCCTCGACCTCAACTATGAACTCTACCAGGATAGCCCACGATACGGCTCTGGGGATCACCAGACAACAAAAACGGGTTCTCCTAGTCGACTCATACGAACCTTGTTTCTACCTGGTCCCACCAGACGGCCGGAAGCCCGAGCAAATCCAAGAACAGCTCGAGGTAGAGAAGCCACACCCATCCATCTCAAAAGTAACGGTTGAGAAGAAGAGAGACGTCTCAACAGAGAAAGAGGTTCTCAAGATCTTCTGCAAAGACTCCGAGTCCGTCGAAAAGTCCTCGAGAGCGGCCACCAAGTCCATAACCGGAGGACTATGATGTGCACGCGCCCCATGTTGAGGTTGCGAAGAAGGCGACCAAGGCTGGCTGGTCAGTCGCCAGAGGGGACAGGGTAGGCTATGTCATCGCGAAAGGACCCGGAAAGCTGTACCAGCGAGCTGAGCCCTACTCCAAAGTCTCACTCAACGATGTGGACTACGACTCCAATGTGGAGAATCATGGTCTTACCGGTCGCCAGCAGGACACTAAGTGTCCTCGGCGTTTCGGAACAGGAGATCGTTGCTGGCAGAAGTGCGCAGGCGAAGCTCTAGCTCGGGCCGAAGGAGGAGAGGTCGGTTAGCGTCATGACGTTGACGTTCGTCGGCCGCTTTGCCCCGTCGGACACTCGGTCCCCTATGACGTAGCGTATGTTTTTGGTTGCTGCTATGTCGAGCAGCCGTTGTGTGACGACTCCGTCAAAGAGTACTAGGTGCGCGTTATCTACGCTTGGAATTTTCTCTGCTAGTTCGCTGATTGGCATCTTTGATAGCTCCTTTCCTGTCTCGTCAAATATGACCGCCTCCAATGTTCCCCGCAGATCTCGGGCGCTCTCGATTACTGCAGGCGGGAGGTTAGGCTTCTGGACCGGCTGCGGCGCCGCCGTTACCTCGGGCGCGTACGGGCGTTCTACGTATGGACGCTCAGTGCGCTCTAAAGATGGGCGTTCCCCGCGTTCCGAATACGGTCGTTCATAGCGTTCGGGCCGTCCGTACTGTTGGCGTTCTACGGGGCGGGCCTGGTTGACCGGGACTCTTTCCCGGAGGGCCCTCATAACTTCCTTAGGGGTTAGCTCTTCAACTTCCTTACCGAACGGGGCTCGTGTCACGTAGTCGATATCCGCTACTTGTGTCAGCTCTTTGAGAATCAGGTCGCCGGCTCGGTCTCCGTCTAGGAACGCTGTAACTTCCTTGTCCTTGGTGAGCTTGATTATTGTTTCTGGGACCTTGGTTCCGTTTAGGGCGATGACGTTTTTCACGCCACACTTCATGAGGAGAATTACATCCGCCCTTCCCTCCACCAGGATGAGTGCTCCGCTCTCGACTTCGGGTCCAGCGGGCAGTCCTTCGGGCCCGTAGCTGACCACGTCGACTCCTCGCAGGGACGAGGCAACCTCTTTGACAACTTCCTCGGTGCTCGGGGAGGATTCTACGACCCATTTTCGCAGAATGTCTTTCGCCTTTGTCAGAATAGTCTGGCGTTTCGCCTCTCTGACGTCCTCGACTTTTTCCAGCACGATTTTCGCGTCGCAGGGTCCTATCCGGTCGACGCTCTCTATGGCTGCTGCGATGATGGCCGTGGATACTTTGTCTAGGCTTGAAGGGATAATTATCGAGCCGCTGGTCTTGTCCTGTTTGGAGTCTAGGCTGATTTCTATTCGTCCGATCCGGCCTGATTTCTGGAGCTCTCTAAGATCTAGGTCTGGGCCGAAGAGCCCTTCGGTCTGGCCGAAGACGGCTCCAACAACGTCCGGTTTTTCGACGACTCCCTGAACTTCGAATCGTGCCTTTACTATGTATTTTGTAGTGCTGGCGTACTGTGATGAGTCAGCCGTAAACGATTAACCTCCATTACTAACTAAACCTCTGACATTCTCTCTCGAACTGTAATGCTGATTCTATCCTATCGGGCCATATGCTGGTATTAAAATCCGTCTGTGGCAGCGCCTTCTCGTCATACCTAAATGAGACTATTGTCTCCGGTTTTGACACGGAAGTGGTAATGTTTGGCTAAGGCGGCTGCGAGGGTCGCGGTCAACGGGTTCGGAGTTATCGGTAAGCGCGTGGCCGAGGCGGTTTCAAAGCAGAAGGACATGAAGCTGGTCGGGGTCTCGGATGTTGCCGCTGACTATCGTGTCAAGCTGGGGGAGCAGAAGGGTTTCCCGGTCTACTGTTCCATTCCTGAACGGCTGCCGGACATGAAGAAGGCGGGCATAGAGGTTCAGGGGACTCTTGCGGATCTGCTGAAGAAGGTGGATGTTGTCGTTGACTGTACACCTGCGGGTTTAGGGGCGAAGAACAAGGTCATGTATGACAAGGCGGGTTTAAAGTCAGTTTTCCAGGGTGGCGAGAAGCACGAGCTTACGGGCCGGTCGTTTGTGGCCCAGTGCAATTTTGACGAGAACCTCAACCAGGGCTCGACTCGTGTTGTAAGCTGTAACACTACCGGGATCTGTCGCATTGTCGGGACGCTCCTGAACACTCTGGGGGTTCGAAAAGCCAGGGTGGTCTTGTTTCGGCGCGGGACGGACCCGTGGGAGAGTCATAAGACTGGTCTGATTAACACGGTTGTTCCCGAGTCGCATATTCCGTCTCATCAGGGTCCTGACGCGCAGACCGTTCTGCCTAAGCTGAACATCACCACTATGGCTGCTAGGGGACCCTTCAACATCGGCCACCTGCATTTCGCCATGGTACAGTTGAAGGACAGCCCGGAGAAGAAAGACGTGGTAAAAGCGTTGAAGAGTGCGCCGAGGCTTGCTCCCATAAAGACCAGTGACGGCTTGGACAGTATGAACGCGG
>DATBWE010000024.1:0-3255 GCA_036514975.1 Bathyarchaeia archaeon | reverse complement strand
TCTCGTTATTTCGCCTGTACCACCGCCCCTCATCATGGACCTCGCATCCCTGAATAATCGGTCCTCTGTGCGACTTCGGTAGCGCTGCGATATTGTCCGCCGCCGCCAGCTTCAATGCTTTGTGTCGGAAAACTCGGTCTTCCTTGGTCAGGAAGGGAGCATGGACGAGTTCCGGGTCGTGGCCATGCTCCAAAAATGGAAGGGGAAAATCGGCGACTGTCTTTAGGCATACTGCGCTGGGGCGACGGCCAGTGGTTTGGCCTTGGGCACTAGCACGTATGCTTCCCTAAAGAGAGGTCGATAGGCGACGCCGTACAGTATCAGGCCATCTTTTCCTTCGTAGTCCAGTCTTCGAATTACGGCTTCAAGCCTTGTGCCCTGTTTGAGGTCTTGCAGCTTGGAATCGACAACCAGGACCCGGTCCTCTCTTAGCAGTTCAAAGTTTGAAGTCCATCGCTTCTTGAACGGCAGCTTTGCCACTGACCTCAGCTTAGCCACCTTGGGATAATGCTTGAGAATCATTGTTCCCTCGCAATCAGATGCTAGGCACGACTCTCGGGCGGGGTAGTATATTCTGTTGCAGCCATCGCAAAGGCTGAGCGTGAAAACTTCCTTGCTTACGGGATCGACTTCGCCGACAAGCCTTGGAATCTCAATTCTCTTCTTGATGCGAGACAACCTCTCCCGAATTAGGTCCTGGTAGGTGTCGATTCGTATCTCCGTCTTGCGCTTAATGTAGTCATCAACAGTCGGAACGCGTCCCCTCTTTTCCTCGATGCCATCTTGGACTTCCAGCCATGTCGCATTGGAGTAAGCGCCCGACCCGTATGAGACCGCTAGGACCTGGTCACCGGGCTTGGCAGAGTCGAGAACAGAGGCGAGCGATATGAGAGTCGAGGCTGCGTAAGTGTTGCCTGTGTCTAGGACCCTGAACCATGGTTTTACCTTCCTTTCTATCTCCGCCTCGGTCAGCCTCATGCGCTCCGCGATAGAGGCATCCTTCACGTACGGGTTCTTGTCTTCCGTAAACACGTTGCACGTCTTCATGGGCAGATAGCCTGACGGCTGGTGGAATGTTATGGCGTCAAATTCCGAAAGCGAGAGCTCAGGATGCTTTCTGAACAGGTTTGCAATTGCGCCTATCACGTGAGACTTGTAGGCCTCGACGGTTGTGCGGCCGAAGTGCCTTGGAACTGGAGACTCGTCGCGACGCCAAAAGTCCATGAAGAGACTGGAGTACGGAGCAACGTCTTCGATGGTGGCAAGAACGTCACTTTTCCCGAGGACGAATGCACCGGCACCGGCCCCTGCCGCATATTCAAGCGGGTCGCCTCTATCCGCCTGGGCAACGTCCGACCCTACGGCCAGACCATACCTTATCCTTCCGCTTCGGATTTCCGCCTCGATGAAGTCGACACCCTGCATTCCCGAATTGCAGGCGCCTTCCAGGTCGGCGATGAAGACGTTCTCGCCGATCCCGACAAAGGAGGCAACGTGGCGTGCTATTGTTCCTACCGCGTAAGGTTTCGATTCTGAACCGACCGTAACGCTCCCGATGTCTTGGGGGGAGACCCCTGACATCCGTATCGCGTTCTCGGCAGCCTCCGTTGCTATGGTTATCGTGTCCTCGGTATGACCGGCAACGGATTTTTCCCTAAGGAGAAGACCATGCCGGACCTTTTCGAGAACCTTTTCTAGTTCCTTGCCGCGCTTCTTTTCCCGCTCTCTGACGATTTTCGCGGTCTCGATGCGCTCCCAAGGAATGTAGACCCCATAGCCGACAATCCCCACCCTACTATGGCTCATGTAGTAATCCTCAGAAGCTCCCTTCGAAGAACTGAGGTCGCCGCGGAACTCTATTTAAAATTGCGCGGATGCCCATAACTCCAGCAAAACAGTTCGCTAGCATGGACAAGGCACTGTTCTTCTTCCACTAACACAGCCCTACCCACTTTCTTCAATCCTTCTGAAACTCCCAAGGTTCCTAGCAAGTTACAGTCTATTTTTCCCGCCGCGGCTCCCCTTCGGACATGGACACTCGTTCTGAAGGATTTCCGGATGCCCCTTCGCCCACTACATGCCACAGGACTCCTCGCGGTTTTGCTCGCGTCCGTACTTTCCTTTTCGTCACTGAACAGCCATGAATCTGAACCAAAGTCGCCCAGCATTTTACCCCTCCAAGCGGTAAGTGGACCCCAGAGAACCGTCGTAATTCTGGTGAAGTTTCCACCCAATACAGGGAACTCAACGTCCCCATCCCAGATCTTGAACATTCTAGGTGCAATGAACGACTACTATAGGGAGGACTCCTATGGAATAGTCTCCTTCCAGACCGAAACAACGCCGTCTCCGAGTTCCCCCTGGTATGTGATGCCGAACACCATGGCTTACTACGGGGCCGACTCTCCCGCCAGTAACACCGACCTCGTCCAAGATGGCCTTCAGGCGGCCTACGACGCAGGGGTAAACCTAGCAAGCTACAAGTTTGCCATTATTGTCCACGCGGGCAACGACGAAGCCGTAACCCGCGCAGGCAGCGATATCCACTCCTACACAATTCCAGGCTTCGTCTTCAGGCCATCCCCGCTCGTCCAGATTCCAATCCCAACCTCAGTCGTCGCTGAGTCCGACCCCATGGGAGTCTATGCTCACGAGGCCGGACATTTGCTCGGCCTACCCGACCTCTATGACACGACACAGCAGATCGACCCCAACAACCAATTTGTCGGTTACTGGGAGCTGATGGGCCTAGGGGAATGGAACCCTAACAATGGACTGTCGCCTCCTGCACCCGGACCCGGAACCTATCCCTCGCACATGTCGGCTTGGTCAAAGACCGATCTGGGTTTTGTACCAGCATCGCGAGTTGCAACCGTCCAGTCTGGGGAAAGCGCAAACATAACGCTCGAAAATCTCGAGCTTCAGACCAGCGGATTCCAGGCTGTGAAGATTCCGGTGGCCTATGACCCGGACGGTTCTCTAACCTACTACTTGGTAGAGATGCGGGCAAAACAGGGAACATATGACCAACATCTTCCGTTTCCAAGCACATACCCCAATGCAGGTTTGCTCATCTACAAGGTAAACGAAACCATTCCGAACGGTAGTGGAAGCGTAAGGCTCATCGATGCCCATCCTGGTGGCAGTCTGAACGATGCTCCGTTCGGACCGTGCGGACTGCCCTGCGTGAGCAACAACACCTTCTGGGACCAGTCGAACTATGTGAAGGTCATAGTCACTACTACAACTCCAACA
>DATBWE010000023.1:0-13510 GCA_036514975.1 Bathyarchaeia archaeon | reverse complement strand
TCACGAAAATGCTCTGAGCCCGTTTTCAGCCGAGACACGCGAAAACCAGCCCGTTCCAAGCCCGCACAGAAACCCGCCCCCAAAGAGAGGGGAGTCTAGCTGCAGAAAACTGCGACGCAAAACCCCGTAGGCCCCAGGTCCCCTAGACGCGTTCTAACGCCGCGTCCAACAGAAGGAGAAGGCCCGCAGCCCCAGCAGGGCCCTTACGCGTCCTAGTCTACGAATATCGTCTCTTTCGGAAAGACCTCAATACCATTACCAGAGATCTTGTATGGCCTAGGCTGCATGTCAATAGGCGTCTCCCGCATCTTCTCCACCTGCAACACCCTATTGTAGGTCTTCCCGACCTTCGCGTTCGACAAAATCACAACACCATGAGCCAGATACTCCTCCAGCTGCACAGCCCGCTCCAGCGTCGGCCCGAAAGCACGCAGCTCCGTAGTCAAGAGACACGTAGCCCCAGTCCTCACAAGCGCATCAACCAAGTCCAGAATCGCAGTCCTCCGCTCCGTAGTATCCGGGTACTGGAAGATCAGCGACGTAACAGGGTCCACAACAACCCGCTTCGCATTAATCAGCTCCGCATGCGTCTTAATACCCTCAATCAGGCTCATGATCGAAAAGTCCTTCCGGCCAATAGCCTGACGGCCAATCTTCACCTCCCCAGGCATATGCCTCAACGGCGAAGCGTTAATGAACGCGAACTTCTTCGCCTTCTCCAGCTCCTCGAACTTCCACCCGAAAAGAGCCATCTCGCGGAAAAAGTGCGACTTTGACTCGTCAAGGCTCACAAAGGCCCCATTCTCCCCATACAACTTGATCCCGTTAAACAGGAACTGAGACGTGAGAATCGTCTTCCCCGTACCAGGACCACCCACAAGGAGAATAACCCGGCCCCTGGGAAAGCCACCGCTCAGGATCTCGTCCAGCCCCGGCAAGCCACTAGGCGTTCTATCTACCAAAGGCATCCTTCTAGCACCCTGACCCAGATTCTCGTCCGAACCCGGCGAAACTCTCTGCATGGTATAAATCAATTACCGCTCTACCCGGCAACCACCCCTTGATACAATTGTAACCCAACACTCCCCCAGAAGAGTTACACCCACCTTAGACCGAGAGAACCACAGCCATCACAGCGTCCAGCCTACGGTTTCCCACGGGACGTTAGTCAACCCTCCGAACGGTGGAGTGCGTGGCCAGCAAAAAGACCAGAAAAGCCTACGACCCCTTACTCTCCACGCCGCAGCTACCCACATTTGGAACAGTCCCGATAATACCACACAGCCTCGGCATCGTCTTCCGGCTTTCAAGGCCTAGGACATGGGTCTTCCCCAGCACAGGCTTCCTACTAGGCTACACACTCACAGGCTGGGGTCCACTAACACAAATCGGCATAGGCCTCGCAGTAGCCTGTCTAATAACAGCCGCCACCAACATCGTGAACGCGTACGCAGACCGGAACGAAGACGTGGTAAACCAGCCATCAAGAGTCTTCTGGCTCGATAGAATCGGCCGACGAGGAGCCGTGGCCTCCAGCATCCTCCTCTACGGAACAGCCATAGCCCTCGCAGTCCAACTCGGAACGCTCTTCCTCCTAGTGTTATCATTAGGAGTCTTCAACTCACTATTCTACTCGCTACGGCCTTTGAGGTTCAAGGCCCGGCCGCTTCCCAGCCTCCTATCCTTCTCCGGAGCCGTGGGACTAGCATTCCTCAGCGGGCTGGCAGCCCGCGGAACCCTTGACCCCTTCAGCCCACTGCTCCTGCTCACCGCATACTTCATGCTAACCTATGGAACAGTCAAAAACCTCCCAGACTACCAAGGTGATAAGAAAGCAGGCACACGCACGTCAGCCACCGTCTTCCAGAACATCAAACACGCGATCCTCTTCAGCGGCGCGCTGCTTTACACGCCTTACATCCTACTGACAACACTGGTCGCAGCGAAACTGCTCAAACCCATCTACCTACTCGACCTCGGCTTCGCAGTCCTCCTGACACTGATCTTCCGCCAGATGTGGAAGGCGAAAAACCCGCAGGACTTGGAAAGAGTTCACACGTTCGGATTCTTCTACGCCATATCCTTCCTCCTGTTCACACTGGTCCTCACAAACCCTTCGCTAGAGTCTGTCACTGCTATATCCTCGGCCTTCCTCTGGACCATGCTAGTTTCCAAGGTCAACGTTGACTCTAGAGTCGAAAACAGGGACTGGGAAAAGAGCCGGGGGAAGCAACGCTGACCAACACTCTCCCCTCCAAAGAGTTCTCGTTCGAAGTCCTAAAAGGGCTGATTCTGACACCAGTCACCACAGGACTCAACATCGCGCTAATGGGTCCTCCGGGAGTAGGGAAAACAACACTCACCCAGTGCCTTCTACGAGAAGCATTCAGAGCCGGCATGCGCATCATGTACGTCATCACAAACAACCCCGTGGACCTGGCGCGCGACCAGTTACGAGCAGTCGGGGTCACTAGCCAGGGAAGGTCGGACCAGATAGTGTATGTAGATGGCTACTCTTGGCTCTTGGGAGAAAGGTCTAACGACCGCTTTCAGATAGACAACCTCTCAGACGTCGCCGCGCTCAGCGTCGTTTTATCCAGCGCGGCCGAGACTACGGGGGAGAAGAGCTTTATTGTATTCGACTCTTTCTCAACCCTTCTCGCCTACAACTCTGAAGAACTAGCGGTTCGTTTCCTAAAGTCCCACCTTGCAAGAATGAAGAGACACGGTAACATAGGAGCCTACGCTTTCGAAACCGGAATACACAGTAACTCCTTCTACAACGAAGTCAGAGCAGACTTCGACAGTGTCATTGAACTGAAACTGGACGAGGTAGACGGAGAGCTTCGCAGGTTCATCAGAGTCTACAGCCACAGAGGAGGACACGAGACAAAGTGGTTCAGCCTACTAGTCAATCAAGACAGGTCGGTCAAGATCTATTGAGATGAGCCATGATGAAGAAAACACCTAGCTGCTGGCACACATGTACCTTTCCCCATAAGAAGGGTACAATCTCCTTAAATCAACTCTCTAGCCAGGAGAGTTCAAAGTGACGACAGTGGACCCCACCGGCATAAAAGTGCTAGACGACCTACTGTCAGGGGGGCTTCCACGACCGTCAGCCGCCGGAATAATAGGCGCTGTCGGGAGCGGCAAATCCTCACTCGTCCGACAGCTAGCCGTCAACATGCTGGAGCGCGACTTCAGAGTTCTCTACTACGCCATCGACGAGTCCGCCGAAGACGTCAGAGAAAGCGTCGCGACATATGGGATTGACGTTCCCAAGTATGAGCAGGAGGGGAGGCTAGCCTTTATCGACATTTTCGCCTTGGGAGTAGAAAGGTTAGCAGAGGCCTATCCTATAGAGGAGCCAGAGAAAATCGTCGATAGTACATTCAAGTTTTCCGACCTGGTGGCCCAAGGCAGAAGCTTCACGCTCAAACACCTCGGCAAGAAACAGTTCGTAATAATGGACTCGCTGACACCGTTCTTCCTGATGGTAGAGGCGAAAAGAGTATTCCAGTTCGGACAGGTTTTGAAGTACGCAACCCGCTTCGCAAAAGCCATTGGTGTCGCAACACTCCACACCAAGGTCTTAGACGAGTCCATCGAAAACGCCATGGTCAATTTCGCGGACGTTGTCTTGGAACTAGAACGTAGAAAAACCCCCGAAGGAGTCAGCCGTGGAGGAACCCTGCGGCTAATCAAGCTTGGAAAGACCCCGGTCCCGTCGAGGGGATACTACTACGAGATGACTCCCCAGGGAATCGTGATCAGCACGGCGCCCCCAATATAAGGGGCTTCTCCAAGTCCACTTATACCGACCATTCCATTTACCACGCTACATCCTTGAAGCATGATCGAGCAGCCGTCACGAACGACGAGATGCAGACTGTTGAGCTGAACTCGGAATTCCTCGGGGTCAGCCACTTCCAGCTAATGGAGGCTGTTGGGAGCCAGATAGCTCGCGAGGTAACAGGCAAGCTCCCTCGCACCAAGGCCAACCCCAGTATCATCGTCTTTGCCGGGGCTGGGAAGAACGGTGGAGACGGTTTCTCGACTGCTCGTCATCTCGCGTCTCGCGGGTTGAAGGTAAGAGTAACGCTTGTCGGCAAGCCCTCGGACGTAGTAGACTCCGCGGCAAAACACCAGCTCAACGTCCTACTCCAAATGGGCGAAAGCGTGGAGTTCGAATCCTGCCAGGACTCTTCCCAGCTCAAACCCTTCCAGGCCGACATAGTCGTGGACGCCCTCCTTGGAACGGGCGTCAGGGGAGACTTACGTCAGCCCCTGCTCGGAGCGGTCCGCGCGTTAAACAAGTCGAAAGGGTACAAGATCTCCATCGACCTCCCATCAGGGCTCGACACAGACACAGGAGAACCCCATGGAGAAGCGGTAGTAGCTGACATGACTCTCTCTCTTCACCGCACAAAGGTCGGCGTGACAAAAAACCCTGACAAAGCTGGAGAGGTAGTAGTTCTACCAATTGGAATCCCTCCAGAAGCCGAGATATTCGCCGGGCCGGGAGACTTCAAAATCCTTTGGAAGCCACGGCCTTCCGACGCGCACAAGGGGGACTTTGGAAGGCTAGTCGTAATAGGTGGCAGCGAGCACTTCACCGGAGCACCTACGTACGCGGCCATGGCCGCGACAAAACTCGGCACAGACCTCGTATACGTCGCAGGCCCTTCCAAGACTGCAGAAGTCATCTCGAGCTACTCCCCCGACCTCATCACCATCAAGCTTCCTGGCGACCACCTGACACTAAAATCGCTCGAGCATCTGGAACCGTTCATCAAGATGGCAGACGCGCTGGTCATTGGGCCAGGAATTGGGCTTCACGAAGAAACCCAAGAAACTGTGTGGAGAATCTTGTCTGAAGTCGAAGCGCAGTCAAAACCCGTCGTGGTTGACGCTGACGCGCTGAAGATTCTTGGCCGAAGGAAAAGGAGGCTCAGGGCGCCAGCTGTTCTCACACCTCACGCGGGAGAGTTCTCGTTACTAGCCCAGAGAAAAATCAGCATGGATATGGGCCTCAGAGAGGAGGCGGCAGTCCAACTGTCCGAGGAACTGGGTGCTACGGTGATTCTAAAAGGAAAAATAGACATTATCGCGAATGGAAACCGCGTGAAGCTCAACAGAACAGGAAACCCGTACATGACCGTTGGCGGAACAGGAGACGTTCTAACGGGAATAATAGGGGGTTTGCTCGCGCAACACGTCGACACATTCCAGGCTTCGGTGGCCTCCGCCTTCCTGAACGGTCTCGCAGGAGACTTACTCGTGTCAGAAACTGGTCCAACAATCACCGCATCAGCACTAGTAAACTATCTTCCGAAGGCGATGAAATATTGCGTCGACGGGCCACCGTATCCCAGCCTGAGAAAATAACAGGTCACTCTAAGGTAAGAGTGATGGTGTACGAGTTTCGCCAGGACGACCCGAAAAAGTGCACCTCGGCAAAGCTGCGCAGGTTCCACCTAGCAACTAAACTGTGGAACCTGAATCGCATTCCGCCTCTATCGATAGTACTAAATCCCGCATCGTCCACCACTCTATCAATAGACGATCGTGCCAGCGTGGAACGCCACGGAATCGTCGCTCTAGACTGCTCATGGAACCTGTCAGCAGATGCTCTACACCGCAGAATTCCAGGCGAGAACAGAAGACTCCCAACTCTGCTTGCAGGCAACCCCACAAACTATGGCACGCGTGAGATGCTCAGCACGGCAGAGGCCCTGGCAGCGGCCTTACACATTACCGGCTTCCCTCTCCAGTCGGAGGAGATTCTGTCCATTTTCAAATGGGGAAGAACGTTCTTTTCTCTGAACCGATCTCCGCTGAAATCATACTCTGAAAGCCCGCGAGACAAAATAACTGAGAGGGAACAGGAGTACTTCGGCTCTTAGACAGGTAAACGTTTATATCAAGTGTTGACGGCGGTAACTGTTTGGTAGCGTAGCAGGTCTATAGTACAGCCCGTAGTCCCGGCGGCGGCGTCAATCCGACGCTTAGGGCGATACGCCTGTGGATGAAAGATTGACCTCCACTATGGGCTAAACCTCATGCGGACCTAAAGAAACCCGGGAATCGAGAATACCCTGGAACGTTTGGGTCCAAGAAAGGCTCGTAGCCACCTGCTAAACTCCAGCCAATTCCTGCATGATAGCGTCCGCACAAACCCTATTGTTCCAACTCCGCTTGATCCTGGCGGACCCAACTGCTATCGGGATGAGACTAAGCCATGCGAGTCAAACGCCCCCCAGCCACGCTGGGGGTGTGGCGTACGGCTCAGTAACATGTGGCTAACCTACCCTCAGGACCGGGACAACTTCGGGAAACTGAGGCTAATACCGGATAGATGGAGAAACCTGGAATGGTTCTCTGTTGAAACGGTTTCGGGGGCATGCTCTCCGAGATTGCCTGAGGATGGGGCCGCAGCCGATCAGGTTGTTGGTGAGGTAACGGCTCACCAAGCCTATAACCGGTACGGGCCGTGAGAGCGGGAGCCCGGAGATGGGCACTGAGACAAGGGCCCAGGCCCTACGGGGCGCAGCAGGCGCGAAACCTCTGCAATGCGCGAAAGCGTGACAGGGTCATCCCGAGTGCCATCCGCTGAGGAAGGCTTTTGCCTGGTCTAACCAGCCGGGTGAATAAGGGGAGGGCAAGTCTGGTGTCAGCCGCCGCGGTAATACCAGCTCCTCGAGTGGTTGGGACGATTATTGGGCCTAAAGCGTCCGTAGCCGGCTGGAAAAGTTCTCCGTAAAATCCAACGATCCAATCGTTGGATCGCGGGGAATACTCTCCGGCTTGGGGGCGGGGGAGGTCGGCGGTAGTCCCGGGGTAGGGGCGAAAAAGGAACCATGTTCCTCTCGCAGTCTTATAATCCCGGGAGGACCACCAGTGGCGAAGGCGGCCGACTAAAACGCGCCCGACGGTGAGGGACGAAAGCTGGGGGAGCGAACGGGATTAGATACCCCGGTAGTCCCAGCTGTAAACGATGCAGGCTAGGTGTTAGGACGGGTACGGCCCGTCCTAGTGCCGCAGGGAAGCCATTAAGCCTGCCGCCTGGGGAGTACGGCCGCAAGGCTGAATTCTCGTCTGGCCAAGAAGTGTCCGGCGGGACAGTTCACTTAAAGGAATTGGCGGGGGAGCACCACAAGGGGTGAAGCTTGCGGTTTAATTGGAGTCAACACCGGGAACCTTACCAGGGGCGACAGTTGGATGAAGGTCAGATTAAAGGTCTTACCGGACTAGCTGAGAGGAGGTGCATGGCCGTCGCCAGTTCGTGCCGTGAGGTGTTCTCTTAAGTGAGAAAACGAACGAGACCCGTGCCCTTAGTTGCCAGCGCATTCCTACGGGAATGCAGGCACACTAGGGGGACTGCCTCCGCTAAGGGGGAGGAAGGAGCGGGCCACGGCAGGTCAGTATGCCCCGGATCCCCTGGGCCACACGCGAGCTGCAATGGCTGGGACAATGGGCTCCGACCCCGAAAGGGGAAGGTAATCCCCAAACCCAGCCTCAGTTGGGATCGAGGGCTGCAACCCGCCCTCGTGAACATGGAATCCCTAGTAACCGCGTGTCATCATCGCGCGGTGAATACGTCCCTGCTCCTTGCACACACCGCCCGTCGCTCCACCCGAGTCTGGTTTTGGTGAGATGCAGCCTTGTTGGTTGCCTCGAACCTAAGCTAAGCAAGGGGGGAGAAGTCGTAACAAGGTGGCCGTAGGGGAACCTGCGGCCGGATCACCTCCTTAGAGACGCAGGGATTGCTGGAGGGCAAGTGAACGGCTACGAGCCTACACCGTGCAGCTCTCAAGACAAAGTCTTGAGAGCGAAGAGAGCTTGAGTGGGCCCGGCGATATGCCGGGTTCGCAGTGACTGCTGTGCAGAAGGACTATAGTTGACGCAAATCGAGTGTGGGTTCCTAAAGGGCTCGGCATGATACGCCGCCTGACGAATGGCTCGGCTTGGGCGCTGACGAAGGGCGTGGCAAGCTGCGATAAGCTCCGGGTAGGCGCACGCAGCCTTCGATCCGGAGATACCCGAATGGGACTTCCCGTCGCGGATAACACCTGCGACACTCCCAAATGGGAGGAGGAACCCTCCGAACGGAAGCATCCAAGTAGGAGGAGGAAAAGAAACCAAGAATGGGATTCCCAGATTAGCGGCGAGCGAAATGGGAAGAGTCCAAACCGAACCCTGACAGGAAACTGTCGGGGGATGTAGTGTTGTAGGGCCTAGCCGCTTCTTCGCGGTTGAAGTCGAAATGGCCTGGAACGGCCTGCCGTAGTGGGTGATAGCCCCCTAGACGTAAGACCGAAAGAATAGGGCTGGTGTCCCTGAGTTCCGCACCCCAGAACGGGTGCGAGAAACCGGGAGCAAGCAACTCCCAAGACTAAAGACGTCCCAAGACCGATAGCGCACTAGTACCGTGAGGGAAAGCTGAAAAGTACCCCGGAAGGGGAATGAAAAGTGCCTGAAATCAGGCGGTTACAGACGTGTGCGGTCCGTAAGGGTAGATCCTCCCCGAAGCAGGCTACGGTGACGCAGCCCGCGAAGGGAGGGGACTAGGATTGCACGTTCCGTTTCGTACCATGGGCCGGGGAGTTCACTTCTGTGGTGAGGCTAAAGGCCAGAAGGCCTGGAGCCGAAGGGAAACCGAAAGTCCGTAGCGCTGATTCGGATGATGCGTTAGGGACGGGGTCTTAAAGGGCCCGTAATCACAGGGGTGACACTAGAAACCGAGTGATCTAACCCTGAGTAGGGCGAAGCCGGGTGAAAGCTCGGTGGAGGCCCGTAGGGGTGTTGACGTGCAACTCACTCCCATAACTTGGGGCTAGGGGCAAAAGACCAATCTAACTCGGTGATTGCTAGTTCCCGCCGAAATATCTCTCAGGATAGCCCGGTCGGAGGTTGCTGATGGGGTAGAGCCCTGATTGGGGAACAAGGAGTCGAAAGGCTCCACTCTCCATTCAAACTTCGAATCCATCAGCGCCGTAGATGGCCGGAGACGGGCCTAGGGCGTAAGGTCCTAGGTCGCGAGGGGAACAACCCAAGCCTGGGTTAAGGCCCCAAAATCCTGGCTAAGTGTAGAAATAGAAAGCCGTCCTCAACCAGAGACAGCTGGAAGGTAGGCTTAGAAGCAGCCATCCTCCAAGCAGTGCGTAACAGCTGACCGGCCGAGGTTGGGGGCGCCGAAAATTTACGGGACTAAGCCAGGTGCCGATACCCAGGGACACGGCCAAAGACCGTGTCGGTAGGCGGGCGTAGCGTTCGGACGGAAGCTGGGCCGTGAGGTCCAGTGGACCGTGCGCTAGTGCAGATCCCGGCGGTAGTAACAGCCATAGAGGAGTGAGAATCTCCTCCGTCGAAGGGGCCAGGGTTCCCCGGCAATGCGTCGTCAGCCGGGGGTAAGTCGGTCCTAAGGCAGGCCTTAACCGGACCTGTCGAAAGGGAAACCGGTTAAGATTCCGGTACCAGGAAGGTACACGCGGCAACGCAAGCCCCCAACCTGACGCTTCCGGATAGGCTGAGTGAGACCGTCGTCTCATCTAACCATTGAAGCCTGGGGAGTATCGTAATGGTGAGAACCAGGCGAAGGTGGGAATGGCCTCCCGTCTTAGGGGGGTTCAGCTGGTTCCAGGAGCCAGGGAAAAAGGTTGAGGGATGGATCCTTCTTGTCCGTACCTAGATCCGACACAGGTGCCCCTAGGTGAGAAGCCTAAGACGTATCGGGTGGAACCTAGGCGAGGGAACTCGGCAAATTAGCCCCGTAACTTCGGGAAAAGGGGTGCCTGAACTCCTAGCTATGCTGGGGGTTCAGGTCGCAGTGACAAGGGGGAGGCGACTGTTTACTAAAAACATAGGAGGCCGCAAGCCCGAAAGGGTGTAAACGGCCTTTGAGTCCTGGCCAGTGGCGGTAACTGAAACCTGGGTTCAACCGGGCTAAGGTCCGCTAAACGCCGGGAGTAACTCTGACTCTCTTAAGGTAGCCAAATGCCTTGTCGGGTAAGTTCCGACGTGCATGAATGGACCAACGACCTCCCCGCTGTCCCCGCCTGGGGCCCGGTGAACCCACATAACCTGGGCGAACAGTCCAGGGTCTCCCAGCGGGGCGAGAAGTCCCCGTGGAGTTTTACTGCAGCTTTTCGCTGGGATGTGATTGCGGGTACAGAGTGTAGGTGGGAGCCGTCGAGGCCGGCCTCTTCGGGGGCCGGTGGAGGCGCCAATGTAACACCACCTATCTGCGATTACATCTCTAACCAGGGTCTGCTCTGGAACAACGATAGGTAGGCAGTTCGGCTGGGGCGGCACCCCCTCGAAAGAATATCGAGGGGGCCCAAAGCTCGACTCATCCGGGACAGAACCCCGGAGTAGAGGGCAAGACCAAAAGTCGGGCTGACTGGATCCTCAACGGCAAGGGATCCAGAGGCGAAAGCCTGGTCTAGCGATCCTTTATGTCCCCTTTGCTGGGGGCTGGAGGTGACAGAAAAATTACCCCGGGAGTAATTGGCTCGTCTCCTCCGAGAGTCCTCATCGACGAGGAGGATTGGTTCTCCGTCGTCGTCCCTTCCCATCCTGGGTCCGCAGCAGGACCCAAGGGCGCGGCTGTTCGCCGATCAAAGGGGAATGCGAGATGGGTTTAGACCGTCGCGAGACAGGTCGGACTCTACCTGCTGGGAGTGCTGGTTGCCTGAGGGGAAGGCGCCCCTAGTACGAGAGGAACGGGGTATCGTAGCCTCTAGTTTACCGGTTGTCCGACAGGGCACCGCCGGGCAGCCACGCTATCGAGGATAAGGGCTGAAAGCATCTAAGCCCGAAACCTCTCCCGAAAATAGGCAACCATTCCGGTCCACTTGAAGGGCTGGCGACAGCCCTGTAGGACTGGACGAGGGCTCCCAAAGAAGATGGGGTTGATGGAGCCGGGGTGTACGCGTCAAGACTTCGGTCGAGACGTTTAGCCCGCGGCCCCCAATCGCCCAAGGTGCGGGGCCCTATCAAGGGGCTCACGCTCGGAGCGATATCGGCTAGGGTCCTTCTGCACAGCATCACACGTGCTATTGGCTCCTGGTGGGGGTAAGCGGTGAGCCGGTGAGCAGTCACAAGGCGTGCAGTGGCCTTGAGGAAACTCCACCCACAGGGCGGAGGCGCAACGGGTAAACCGTCCGGGGAGACCTGGTGCAGGGGCGCAGAAACGACACCTTGCCTGGCTTGTATGACCGTGATGGGGTGACTCTGAGGACGGCCAGTGACGAGGATGAAACGTGGCCTCTGCTGCGTTGTGAAAGGAGATGTTGTCGCCTATGAGTTCCGCTGGAGGCGCGGGTGCTCCGATTAGACGGATGCTGCTTGGAACAGAAGGTGGGTTACGGCCGGGACGCCGCCCCCAAACCCCGGGAGCCTGGTCCGCTGGACGGGTCTTGCTCGTTTTTCGGAGACGCGGGTGTCTCATGTCTCAAATTCTTGTTGACATACCCCCTTTTCCGATGATGGTTTTCCGGTTGGGCTTGTTTTGGGCGATTTTTCCGGTCTATGGTTTAGAATCGCTGTTTCAGGGGATCGCGGAAGCTCGGCTGCTGGAGGGGATTTGTTCGGGGAAAGCTATGCGGTCTAGGAGCATGGGCTTAGAGTCTTGATTTGGGGCTGATGTGGAACGTGTCCGGTGAATGGGGCGGAGAATGCGCCTGCATTGGGCGGACAAATGTTCGAAACGGCTCTAACCCTGGCACCTCTAGTGGATGCACGTTCTTTTTCCAGAAATTTTCCGTGCGTGTTCAGCGGATTGTTTTGTGATGGGAATGATCAGTGCCTATTCACGTGCCAGATTGTGTGGTTTGTGCTTTTCCCATTGATGATCGGCCGGGCACTTTCCATGGGGTTTTCCTTGGGACGGCCTTGGTTGCGCTCTGTCAGGCAGGAAATGGCGAGCGTGCTGAAAATCAGCAAAGTTGGACGACTGTAGGCACTGGTTCAGGCGGAACCGGAGGTGGAAATATCGTCGGGGATGTGGGTTTTCGCCGTGCGAGGAGTACGGCGAGGGTGAGGGTGATGGCCAATAGGATGACGGTAAGGATGGCGAGTATTATGATTCGCTGGTTTGCCTGGGCGAGGCTTGTTCTGAGAGCTTCTACCTGTTCTGGGTATGGGTAGGCGGCTGTGTAGGGTATGTTGACCGGTAGTGTGAGTATTGTGGCGTCGGGCCCTGCTCCTGTGAGCGTTGGGCTTGTGGCTAGGTAGTTGTAGATTGTTGCTAGGGCGTAGAGGTTGAGTGTTGACGGCGCTTCTAGCGGATTGTTCGCGTTTCCGACTGGTAGGTTGTAGGTTGTACTCATGAGTTCCAGGAAGTTGTCGTCTGTTGTCAGCATGTCTGTATGGCCTAGGCCTAGCGCGTGGCCGAATTCGTGAGTCGCGATGTTGACGATGTCGCTGTCTGAGAGTTGGCGGAGTTGGGCGGGGTCTTGGGCTGCCAGCCTCATAGTTATGGGTGGTTCGAAGTGGTTGCTGAACCGGGTGATTTTGGTTTGCGTTTCTCCGAGAGCTGGTGTTCCTATTGACGGGAAGTTTTGGATGAAGCTTATTGCGACATCGGGGTTGGCTGTTGTGTTGATTCCTTCTATGTGAATGCTGAAGGATAGCTGGCGCAGGTAGTTGTAAGGGTACGTGTCAGTGAAGACGATAATGGACTGTGTCCATCGTCGCACGGCGTGGGCTGCGTCGCCCGCGAAAGATGTTCGGTACCATGTTTGTCCGGTGGACGGGGTTATGAGCACACTGATGGCTGGGTCGGTCCAGACTCCTCCCTCAGTCTCGATAGAGGGTACAGTCTGCGCGGCTGGAGTCTGAGGAGGGAGGGATGTCGGGGAAACCAGTAGGGTTGCTAGGAGTAGGGTTGTGAGGAGGATGACGAGGCAGGATGCGCGTCCGTCCAGGACGGGTCTTTTTCTCTTTTGCGTCGCAAGATTTCGCAGATATACTCCCCCCTCTTTTTCGGGGTCGTTTTCTGTGCGGGCTTGAAACGGGCTGGTTTTGCCGATTCTCGGCTGGAATGGGCTTGGAACCGTTTTCGTGTTGGGGTCCATCGGGATAAACATGGTGGAGGTTCGCTTCGTGGAACGTCAGCGTTCAGAATCCTGGGCTTGGATTGGCGAATAGGGTTTGTTATGCGTGATTTTTCCCGAGTCCGGCCGGTTCTGTGGGCGTCTTAGGCCTCTGGCCGGGACGCGATTACAGGCATGACCGGCAATTGTACGCCGGGGGCCTTTAGCTCGTCGAACAGCCGCATGGCCTTTTCCATCTTAGGCCATATGACCTCCCGGAAGCCTGTAACGGCGAACTCGCTGGGCCTGTAGGGGTCGTTTATTACCCGTAGCCCGCGGAGGGCCAGGTCGTAGTTTTCCGGCGCGGTCTTCACATAGAAGCCGATTACTTGGTCATGGTACCAGTCGCGGAAGGCGCGTTCGCGCTGGTGCCAGCCCCACCGGTTGAGGAGGCCTCTGACCCATTTCTG
>DATBWE010000022.1:0-5341 GCA_036514975.1 Bathyarchaeia archaeon | reverse complement strand
AGAATCGCAGGACGAACCATTCCGAGGGCGACAATGCTGACCGTTACAAGCGTCGTCGTCTTCTACCTTCTCATATCAACGATCGCAGTGAACATGGTCCCACCTGGGATACTTTCTACGACATGGAAAGAGGACCCTCTTTCAGGGGTGGCCAGCAGCCTCCCAGGAGCCGGAACGGTGAGGGCGGCCTGGATCGCGATACTGGGCAGTTCTATCAGCATAATAGGAGCCAACGCGGGAATAATCGGCTCTTCAAGAACGCTCTACGCCCTATCCAATTACAAACTTCTCCCTAAGAGGTTCGGCTCCGTTCACAGAAAATTCCGGACACCCCATGTAGCGGTGCTGACCTTCGGAACGGGCAGCATCGTTCTAGTTGCAGTGAGTACCTTCGGATTTCTCGGGTCCGTGGACCCGCTGCTGCTATTAGGCAGTCTGTACAACGTGGGTGCACTAGTAGCGTATGTTCAGGCACACGCTAGCCTAATCGTCACGCGAAACCGTGACCGTCCGAGGTATAGGCCTTTCAAAATACCGCTCTCGGTACGATTCAAGAGGGGAACTGGAGAGGTCGAAATACCAATTCTGCCCGTGATAGGGTTTGTCGTAACAGGGGCAATCTGGGTGGCAGTTATCGTAACGCATGAGCTTGGGAGGCTTCTTGGACTGTTCTGGGTCCTGATAGGGATGGTTGGTTACGTCTATTTCAGGAGGAAGAGTCGTCTGCCTATCTGGGGGCGTTCGCCCTCGGCAGAATAGTCGTGAATTCTCGTTCTGCTACTTTGTTAGCTCTTGGAGCTTCTTCTCGACAAAGCCCTTCTGCTTCTCTAGAACAGTCTTGTAGTTCCGTAAGAAGCTGACTTGGACCTGCTTAGTCTCCTTACCCAAGGAGGTCATGGTCCTGCGGAATGCTTCTGAAGTCTGTTCCATGGTCTGGTTTATCGTAGCGGCAACCTTAGGAGTCATGTCTTGGACAGCTTTGCTAGTCGTTTTCACCCATGTCTTGGTTGCTGTCGCTACGTCTTTGCTGACCTTCGTCGCCTCACGTCGTACATTGCTGAGCGCGTCTCGCACATCCTTCCGAAATTCCTCTTTGGAATCGTTCTTCTTGGACATTACAGGCCTATGCAGGCTACATGCACAAAATAAACTTTCGAGCTATAGAGAGAGCTTCAATCCATATTAGCCTCGGCTAAAGGGCGGCGAGATATGAAGGAGCTTCGGTCGATAGCGTACTCTGCCTGGAAGACTGGAAAGCCCCCGAGTCCAGCCACCAAGATGCTTGGAATTAGAATTGTGAAGCTTTCGAAGGGCCGAGCGGTCTTGGAGATGAAGGTTGATCGGAAATTGCACAATCTTTCGGGAACCATGCACGGTGGAATAATGGGAGATATCGCAGACGCAGCGATGGGTATCGCTCTCGCAACAACGCTGAGGCCCGAGGAGGATTTCACGACTGTCGAGTTCAAGATGAGCTTCCTCCGCCCACACATCGAGGGACCCTTGAGGGCAGTGGGGCTATTGGCGAAACGTGGTAGGAGAATTTCGTTCACCGAGGCGACTTTGACTAACGACAAGGGCGATGTTATCGCGAAGTCGTCCGGGACATGCCTGCTCGTGCAGGGTTGAGCCAGACGACCATGTCTGACGTAAGGCCGCGGTTGGTGGGCAAGGGTTCGCGAGTGTTTCTACTTGTGCTCTCCGAAATCAACCTGGTG
Source organism: Bathyarchaeia archaeon (assembly GCA_036514975.1). GTDB lineage: Archaea > Thermoproteota > Bathyarchaeia > 40CM-2-53-6 > 40CM-2-53-6 > BA-19. The sequence continues at coordinate 3,623 of DATBWE010000022.1, read as the reverse complement.
CTTGGGGCTTTCTTCCTTGTCAACCCTGACGCGGCAATCGCGCTCTGGCCCTGGCCGGTGAAGGCTCTGGCGGTAAGGTTTCTCGGAGCTGTCTTTCTCGCGATCACTCTTGGCTGCTGGTCGGCCTTGCGGGTCAAAGAGTGGCAGAGGGGAAAGATTCTGGTTCTGGTAGGTGCTGTCTTCTTCGGGCTAACCTTCCTTATCACAGCTGGCGTTGGACTCTCACCGACCGCGGGCTTTGGAGTCTGGGCATGGGCAGGCTATTTTCTCGCAGCAACCTTGGGACTTGTAGTGGTTCTCAGACAACATGGTTGGTACCGAAGGCCACAAGACAGGATTAGACCCGAGACGCCTTGGATACTGGCTAGGGCATTCTTTCGAATACAGACAGCCGCGGTAGGGATCTTCGGAAGCTTGATGCTCGTCATGCCCGAGCTGGCCTTGGACCCGATGACCGGCTTCTGGCCCTGGAAGGTTCACGTGGCAACGCTGCAAACGTTTGCCGCCCTCTTCTTGGCGACATGCTTTGCAACAGCTTGGGCCTCCCTCCAGTCGGAGAAGGCCCGAATTCGCGCATTATTGCCCTTGGATGCCATCTTTCCGGCCTTAGCTTTGCTGGCGGTCGGTATTCACTGGGACGTGATTGTGAGCGAGAGTCCAAGTGTTGCCGTGACAGTTGTCTGGGTCTTCCTCTACTCGTTTGTGGCCGTCGGTTCAACCTACCTATTCTTCGCATCCAGGATTTCGCAACAGAGTAGATAGTATTCCCGAGTCGGCTTTCAGTTCGTAGGAGGATGCCCGGGTTTTGTCAGAACGGACGCATCCTCCAGACCCTAATTGTCTCGGTCCAGGACACGGCGGCCCCCAAGATACCGAAAACAAAGGCCATCGTGTTGTGAGGAGAGAGGGTCGGGGGAAAAAGGACAGGATACAGGAGGAGCATCGCAGTGAACATTGTCGAGTAGAACAAGTAGCGGGGCAAAAGCAGGCCAAACAAGCCCACAAAGTTCCGTAAGACCCCAACCCTGACCTCATTCACAAGCCGGTATTCCCCCGTGAAATCCTTCTCAAGCAGACCCAGCAATCGCAGCTTCTCAAGGTGGTGAAGGGACACGCTCGGGCTGCTAAGCCAAAGAGCCCTCTGTACAGCCCGGACCCCTATGGGGTCCTTCTTGTGCGAGCCCAAGATGTGCCAGTAGACTCGCAGTGTTAGGCCTTTGAGTTCGGACTCGATGATCTTCTCCTTCTCCAAGACTAGTCGCCGGGCCTGGACTCTTGCTGTCATTAAGTTGAATCTTGCCGTAGGCTGGGAGAATCGTCTACGGGGGCAGACGTTCCGGGCGTCGACCTAGTCGCGCCTATCCAAGAGTTGTGGAGGCGGAGTATCTTTGGCAGGCCTCTTCCAGCTCTTTTCTACTCGGGCTCCCACGGGTCTCAGAGCGGCTGGCCTTTAGCGCCCCGGCCATGTTGGCGTACCGGAAAGCCTCCATATCGCTGTTCTCAAGAATCCTGTAGGCGGCGAATGCTCCGACGAAGGCGTCTCCGCAACCGGTTGTGTTGACAACCTTCTTTCCAAGCTTGTTGAGCTGGACTTTTCCAATCTTGGAGAGTTTTCCCTTCGCGTAGAAGGCTGCGCCTTTGCCTCCGAGGGTTACCAGGACCTTTGTTTCAGGAGCAGCTTTCCCAATGGTTTCCAGCGCATCATCTAGGCCTCGTGCGTTTGCGAAGCGAGATGCTTCCGCCTCGTTAAGCACAAGATAGTCCAATCCTTCTAGGTCTTTCCTAAAGGCCTCGAGGCCGAACCGGGTAAGGACACCCGGGTGCCAGATTACTGGCCTGCGAAGGCGTCGTCCTTCTGCGAGTATTCTCCCTGCAAGGGCTCTGGGGGGGTCGATTACGACCAGAAGCGAACTCTTGCTCAGGAGGGTTTGGACTTGTGGCTGCATGATGTGGTCTTTTTCGAGCCGAGCGTTGGCTCCGAAGTGTGTCTCTATGACATTCCTTCCACTTTCGTCCACCGTGATGTAGGCTTGTCCCGACTCGACATGGTCGAGAACCTGTATCCCACTGGTGTCTACTCCCTCATCCTTGAGGATTGAAATTTGTTTGCGGCCGACATCGTCCTTACCCACACATGCAGTCAGTGCCACGCGTCTGGGTCCGAGAATCCTGGCAGCTGCCACGGAGACGTTCCCGCCCTTTCCGCCTGGAACTCGTTCGATCTTCTCAACAACCACTTCTTCCCCTGGTTTGGGCAGGTGTATGACGAAGAGGTTGATGTCCCAGTTGAGGGCGCCTGTTACCAAGAGTTGAGGCGGCAAACCTTGTCCGTCGGCACTCTTAGCTCAGGCTTTTGAGGGCGCCTGCGATTACAGGGGCCACGGAGACCTTGCTTACGGGGCTGGGTATCGTGTCGGTGCCGATGACCCTCAGGATGCCTGCTGCCTTCATCCGTTTCAGGGCTCCCTCCGCGAGAACGGGATGAGTGCATAGAGCGTAGATTCTCCTGGCGCCTTTCTTCCTGCAGGCCTTTGCGGCTTCGGCTATCGTTGCTCCAGTGCTGATAATGTCATCCGCAAACACTACCTCTCTACCCTTTAGCTGTAGATCTCCCTCATACTCAACCTCAACCTTGGAGGCGGTGGCTCCCTCCTTCCTGACCCGCTTCTTGTGGAAGACGACGTGTTCCGCGTCCAGTTCCTTCGCCACAGTTGCGGCCCACTGCTCCGCCTCCTCATCAGGTGCAATAACCACCGGTTTCCGAGGGCCAAGATTCTCCCGGGCGTAACGTCCCAGAAGCGGCATGGCAGAGAGGTTTCGTGCAGGAATCTTGAAGACCTTCGAAACATCTCCCAATCTGTGCAGATGACAGTCTACCGTGAGAAAAGACGTGGTGCCGGCGGACTCGAAGAATCTGGCTACAGCCGAAGAGCTGACCGCTTCCCCCGGGTAGAACCTGGCATCCTGCCTCGCGTAGCGCAAGTACGGTACGACGCCCGTGATGGATCGCGCTCCAAGGTCTCGCAGAGTGTCGACCAGGAGGAGGTATTCGAAGATGTACTCATCGGGGGACCGATGCAACGACTGCACAACCGCAACGTCCTGACCCTCGACGTCCTCGTGGACACGCACGTATTTTTCTCCATCTGGAAAACGCCTGATTTCCAAACGCCCTGGCTCTACCCCCAGTTCTTTGGCAACTCTCTCCGCCAGCTGGGTTGACGAAGAACCCCCCAAAACTATCATGGGCGAACCGCGAGCCGAGCCTCGCGGCTATTAAAACTGCAGCTGCGACCGGTGTTACCCAAGTTATAATCCCCGGCCAGTCTTCAGTAGACAATGCCACTCTTCAACAGGGCCGGGCTGGACGCAAGATCATGGGCAGTCAGCCTATGGTCCTCTCGGCGGATAATCATCGCCGGTCTCGCCGGGTTCTTGTTCTCCCTGCTCATTCTCAGAGGCCCTGCATTCGAGGCGGACAGAGCAGCAACATTGGCTGTCTACGACGCCGGTGCGGGTCTGACTCTTGCGGCGTGGGCGGTCGCGTCGGTCGGCCATTTGCTATGGATGCCTTTGGCATTCTGGCTGTATGTTTTCCGGAAAGACCGGCACGAGTGGACAAG
>DATBWE010000021.1:0-4124 GCA_036514975.1 Bathyarchaeia archaeon | reverse complement strand
CACTGTTCTAATCAAAGGAATCGTCCTCGACAAGGAAGTAGTCCATCCTGGCATGCCCAAGAGAATCGAGGACGCGCGGATCGCGCTCGTAGACGTTCCCTTAGAAGTTGAGAAGACAGAGTTCGAAGCCAAGATCAACATAGAGAACCCCGAACAGATGAAAGCCTTCCTCGACGAAGAGGAAAAGATGCTAAAGACAATGGTGGAAAAGGTTGCCAAAACCGAAGCAAACGTCCTCCTATGCGAAAAAGGAATAGACGACGTATCACAGCACTACCTTGCGAAAGAAGGCATCCTCGCAGTTCGCCGGGTCAAACAATCCGACATGGAGAAACTGGTCAAAGCCACCGGTGGAAGAGTCGTCAGCAACCTCGACGACCTCAAAGCCTCCGACCTTGGACACGCCCAGCTCGTTGAAGAGAAGAAGATAGCAGACGACAAGATGGTGTTTGTAGAAGGGTGCAAGAACCCAAAGGCGGTAACCATACTCGTCAGAGGAGGAAGCGAACGGCTTGTTGACGAAGCAGAAAGGTCGATCCATGACGCTCTCTGCGTTGTCCGCGACGTAGTCCGCGACCCCCGCGTGGTCGGGGGAGGAGGGGCCCCCGAGGCAGAGATTGCCCGGCGGCTAAGAAACTATGCCCAGAAACTCTCAGGAAAAGAACAGCTGGCTGTGCTGGCCTTTGCCGAAGCCCTAGAAGTCCTCCCAATGGCGCTCGCCGAAAACGCTGGACTCGACCCCATCGACATAATGGTCCAGCTCAGAGCAGCCCATGAAAAAGGACAGCTGTGGGCAGGCGTAGACGTCTATGATGGAAAGGTGGCAGACCTCAAAGAAAAGGGTATTCTCGAGCCGCACGGAGTAAAGATGCAGGTAATCAAGTCCGCGGCCGAAGCCGCCTGCATGATACTCAAGATAGATGACGTGATCGCCGCCGCAAAGACGAGAGAGGACAAGGGTCCTCCGAAGGGAAAGGACGAGGGCGGCGAAGACGCAAGTGACTTCTAGGGACCCCGACAGTATAACCATCGGGCCCCCCCAGCTCACTCGTTTCGAGAAAGCAAGAGTAGTCGGAGCAAGAGCCCTACAGGTATCCATGGGAGCCCCTATTCTCCTAGAGATCAACGATCCTTCCGTGTCACCGATAGACATAGCACTCATGGAGCTGGGCGAGGGAGTCCTGCCGATCAGTATCAGAAGGTCGCTTCCAGATGGGACGAGCCAGAACATTCCCCTGAGCTGGCTGCTTCCCCAGACCGAAAGGCGAAAGCCCCGAGGAAAGAAGGAAGCATAGACGCTCTCAACTCGTGATCAGCGGTTGATGAGCGGCGACGCCGACGAGCGCTATTCTCTGAAGGCCGCTTCGACCGTGATGCTTCTCCTGTCCTTGCTGAGTCTGGGGCTTAGGTTCGGACTTGGCCGTCCTTTCTTCAGCCCAGAATTTGAGGCGTCCCTTGTATACGTCCCAACAGTCGCACTTTCTGCCGCCTGGTTGCGGCTCAGGTCAAAAGAAAGACAGAGCACATCGCCCTAGGGCCCTTGCTTCAGGGGAAGCTTAGCGCTCATCACGTACGCGTCTGCACCATCATGGTAGTAGTGAGACGCGGTTCTAACCGTGTCGAAACCCATCTGTTTGTACAGCGCCACCGCTTCGTCGTTCACTGCTCTGACTTCTAGGAAGCATTCCTCTGCCCCGTGGAGCTCAAGCGCTTTGAGCGAAGCGTTCACCAGCTCTCGGCCCATTCCATGCCTCCGATAATCCGGCAGCACCGCCACGGAAACGATATGCCCCTTCTTTACCATTCTGAAGCGTCGAACGTCAGAGAAGCCAAACTCCAGCCTGCACATGATATACCCCACCACTTTCCGGTCAATCTCAGCGACGATGAACGCTTCGGGACAGGTCTTGTAGACTTCCATGAAAAAGTAGGGACTGTAATTCTCCGGAAGACACACACGGTTAATCTCTATGACAGCGGATAGGTCGTCGGGGCGAAACGGCCTCAGAAGATGGGGAAGCTCCAGCATCGACGAGTTCCTTGGCCAGAAAACAGAATTGTCACGTATAATATCTTGTCGCTGAATTCGACAATTCGCGGCGATGTGACAACACGTTTAAATCGGCAAGAGTCGGACGACCGCTGAAAGCGGCGCGCGATGGGCGAACCCTCTCAACCAGAGACCCAGACAACATTCGCTGTCTACGTCGGGCCGCCACTCGAGACAATTCGCTCTATTGTGGCTTCACAGTTCCACGTTAAAGACGCCTTCTTGGACCCATATGGGGTACCGACGGTCCAGATCACTGCCGAGCCAGTGAAAGAGAAGTTCCAGACCCTTCTCCGCCAACTAACGGAGCATCGTCTTGTAGCCGCGATAAGGGGTTCAGGGGACACGCTGACGATTAAGACTTTCCAGAAACCCCAGATTAGGACCCCTCGCAGAATCATAAACCTGGTTCTCTTCTTGGCGACAGTGGCCACAGTCTTCGGGGCCGGCTATCTCATCTGGATGGTTTTCGACATTGCCGCTCCCGAAGCTAACTCCTACTTAATGGGAGCCCAGTTTGCGGTGGGCCTCTTGGCCATAATTGGCCTCCACGAGTTCGGCCACCAAGCAGCCGCTAGACACCACAACCTGGAAGCTACTCTGCCTTACTTCATTCCAGGACCACCGCCGTTTGTCCCGTTCGGCACCTTTGGAGCACTAATTTCGCTGAAAGAGCCGCCTGCGAATAGAGACCAGCTGTTTGACCTGGGATTGAGCGGCCCACTAGTGGGTTTCATAATAACCATTATTGTTGGAGTGGTGGCTGTGGCCGTTGGACTTCCGCTTGATGAGGCTCAGCAGGATGTTCTTAGGAGCCAAGGCGTGCGATTCATCAGTGGATGGCCTGATGTCCCCGCCTTATTCATTTTGATGGATCGCGCTTTGGGATTTCTACGGCCGGACATTGGACCCAACACAATTCTGTACAGTCAGTTTGCCCAGGCTGCGCAGATAGGGGCACTGCTCACTTTTCTGAACCTGATTCCCGCTTGGCAGCTTGATGGAGGACACATATCGCGAGCGGTCTTCGGACCCGAGGGGCTCAGGGTAGTTACGGTAGTTGGGGTGATCGCCCTGTTCGTCACTGGATACTACTCTTTCGCTATACTACTGCTAATATTCATGAGCTTCTCGCGAAGAGGGTCCACTGGAGTCGAGCCTTTGGACGACATAAGCCCCATCAGCAACTCACGGAAAATTCTATACCTCCTAGGACTAGTAACCCTGGGTCTGACCTTCTCACTTTCCCCGTTCTGACAGGGTAATGCAACAAACCCTACCGGAACAGCTTTCGAGCAAACTCATTATCCACACACTAGAGCTGACAAGGTCGGGACGCTCGACCGCCGTAGGCATATTGGCATCACACGCTCGTTGCACATCAGAGGTTGCAAAACGAATACTCAACTCTCTCAAGGTCAACATTGAGAATGGTCAAGTGTCATTATCCACCGAGGCCCGCCTTCGGCTCGCCCGCGAGGCCAGTAGAGGGGGATTCCTCGGCGACGTGGCCCGAACGCTGGAATGGCAGGAGTTCGAATCGTTCACAGAAGCGTGTTTGGACGAGGCCGGGTACAAAGTCCAGAAGAACGTACGGACTCGGGAAGAAGGAAGGGTACGGGAGGTGGACGTCGTAGCTGCCAGAGGCAACCTGGTCCTCTGCATAGACTGCAAACACTGGAACACGCCGTCCTACCCGTCGAAGTTTACCAGAGCCCTGGAACATCAGCTCGAGGCCACATACTCGCTTCTGCGAGAACTTCGCCGGAAGGAAACCGGCTCACTCTTGGGCCTGCCCATGGTGTTGACATTGCTCGAACCTCGCGAAAAGCTGAGAAACGGAGTCGTCCTACTCTCCATAGACCAACTTTCAGACTTTACGGAAAACCTAGCACCATTCTCTGAAAGCCTCCCCTTCATATCCGCAGGTGGCGTGCCGGCAGAAAACCCTATCAAAGGACCATAGCCAGAGGCTGGTGATACTGATGAAAATAGTCGTGGTAGGAGCGGGAACTATGGGCTCGGGCATAACCTACGCTTCTCTCTTGGCCGGGCACGATGTTGCTGTTGTAGA
>DATBWE010000020.1:0-4413 GCA_036514975.1 Bathyarchaeia archaeon | reverse complement strand
ACGATGTCTTGTACGGGTCGTCATAGTACAGGGTCCGGGTCGGGGGAAGCTCGCGCAGCTTCTCTTCCAAGCTACTCTTGGCCTCAACCTGTTCCACCGAACGAGGCTTTGAATGGCGTTCAGCTACCAGGCTGACGAAATTTTCTGGAACCTCCACCTCTACACCCACCTTTCCAGCTCCCTCTTTCACTATCTCCGGCGGCAGACCCTGAGAATCGTAGAGCTCAACCAATTGTTCCGTTGAGATTTTCCGGACACCTTTTCCCGCTAACTCCTTTGAGAGCCGGACCACAACATCCGACCCCCTTGTGAGAGTATCCTCATATTTTTTCGACTCGACCCTGAGTCCCTCCATCACTTCATCCCTCATGTCGCGAAGCGCCCGAAAGTCCGGCCCCCAGTAGTCGACCTGTGACTTCACGATATCAGGGAGCTTGTCCATTATTCCCAGTTGCCGTGCCAGCCTTGCGGCTCGGCGGATTATGAGGCGTGCTAGGTAGCCTTCTCCAACGTTCGACGGAACAACGCCGTCCGCGAGGAGGAAAGAGATGGCTTTGGAATGGTCGGTGAGGGCGTAGGCTGCTTCGACCGCAGAGACCGCTTCCTGGACTCTTCCGATTTCCAGTCCTGTTTCCTGCGCGATCCACTTGTTTGCCGAGGCGCGCCAGTTCTCGTCGCTAGAATAGTAGATTCCCGCGGCCCTAGCCAGGGCCGTGGTTATTGACTCAGGAACCTCGATCTTCCCCAGGCCCAGTATGTTCTCGAGCAACGGCCCATACGTGGTGTGAAAGCCGCTAGGAGACCCCTGTGACAGCCATGCCCAGCGTTCGATTCCATAACCAGTGTCAACCGTTCTGATCCTTGTCGGCGTGAGCTGTTCTCCGTCAACCTTGTACTTCATGAAGACCAGTGTTGAAATCTCCAGGCCGCCGACGATTCCTTCCAGGTCCGGCCCGGCGTTTCCTCCTCCTGACCAGAAGTGCTCCTTGTAGCTAACCGCTTCCCCGGGAACACCGAGCACGTCTACCAGCAGCTTATGATGATATCTTACGGTCTCGTCCTTCCAGTAGATTTCCCGGTCTTGATGGTTGAAAGCGTGGTGGCCGCCCATTTCGAAAATGGTCATGTGTCTCCCCGCGGTCGGGCCCACTTGCTCAATGTCTGTGAACCTGATGCATGGCTGGCTGACGACGAGCGGGTTCGCTGGCGGAGGCATCACTCCCTCCGTGACGTAGGGCTGAAAGTCGTAGATTGACGCTCCTACAAGATAGACGTCGTCTCGCCACCTCGCAACAATCGGGTACGGTTTGATCCGGGTGTGGCCTCTCTCCGCGAAAAAGTCGAGAAACTGAATCCGCATCTCCCTGACATCGTAGCGTTTCCTAGTGGGAGGGTTTCCGATGAAAGTGTACGACTGGCACGGAACTTCCCCGCATGTCTCCTGGTCAGGGTTCTTTGACCAGAAATGGCTTCCGCACTTTACGCACTTGTGGCGTGTGAAGGCCTGTTCTTTGAAGAACGGTAGGTCGAACTCGTCCGCAGATATTTCGAACATCAAACGGGTCCCCTACTGTTTCTTGCTAGGCTTGTAAAGTAGTGGGCCCGGAGTAGGAGAGACGGTTACGCTGGCCGATGGAGAAGACTGTGCGGAGCTATACCGCAAACCCCCAAGAGCACTTAGCCGAAGAGAGCCCCGAGGCCTGCAAGGGCTTCCTCTTCTTTCTTCTTCTCGTCTTCGGCAGGTTTCTCCTCTTTCTTCTTCGATTCCGCCGGGGCTGCTGGAGCAGCGACAGGCGCGGCCATTGCGGCAGCCGATTTCAACGCTTCATCAATGTTAACTTCTGACAGCGCGGCGACGAGGGCTTTGACCTGAACCTCTTCTGCCTGTCCACCTGCGGCGGAAACTACTTTCTTCACGTTTTCCTCTGTGATTGCCTGTGCGTTCGAGTGGAGCAGTAGTGCTGCGTAGACGTACTTCATTGGGTCGTTCTGCCTCTCATGAATTTTGATCCGAAGGTTTCAGTCCGCTGTTCCCGCCACTCTTAAGGATTTCCGGCCGGGCTTGCGTTTTGAACCTTCTGGTTTAGTATTGTGGCGTGCATCACTGCACGTTGGAGGACGTGTTCTACCGTTCCCGGTTCAAGATATCCTGCCTGAGCCGCAAGGGCCAGCGCCTGCCTTAGAACTCTTCCGAGTATTCGCGGCGCCGCTTCCCGAGTGACGAAGCCAGCCTCGATAGATAGGCTGAACGCGTTTGACAGTGCCTGGGATAGGTCTTTCCTGTAGGCGGTTAGGTCGAGGGAGAGATCTCCTGCGGAGAGTATGGTTCCGTTGTCGTAGGCCGCGACTAGGGTCAAGCCGGCTTCCATCGGCTTGAGGCCCAGCTTTGAGAGCACCGAGGCCATTTTGGCGTTGATGGGGTCTCCTTTCCTCGCGACCACTGTGTCCTTTGACACCCATATGCTGCCGCCTTCGATCCTTGTGGGAACCTTGACCTCTCCGAATTCGCTGATCACAGGTCCAGGCGGTAGTCCCGTGTTGCCTGCAGGAATTAATATCTCGCCGGTGGCGGTGTCGCCGGCTTTTGCCGGGACCCTCACCTTACTCTTCTCGAGCAGGAGTATGAGCGAGAACGGGTTCGTGTCCGTTAGGAGGAGTATGTTAGACCCTGTTAGGTCTTTGACGAACTCCCCGACCCTTGTGTCCTTGTACTCGGACAGTTCCACGGATTTTCGGAGAAGATTGTTCTTAGTTACGAGCATCATAACCCGGCCTCGAAGCCTTCTCCTCAACTCATGAATCTGTGAGGACCTGACCTTGTTCAGGTCGGCGGCTGCGATAACCGGATACTTCTTCAGAAGGCCTTGAAGCTGGACGAGAGCCTCCGTCTTCCATTCTGCAATCTTACGGGTCGACGTTTTCCATACCACCTATGTCAGCGGGATCTTTACCAGCGGGCCCATTGTTGCCTTGATGGCAATTGACGAAATGTTTTTCGGCCCCTTCTCAAGTTTCGTCTCTAGCCTTGACAGAACCGTTTGGATGTTCTGGATCAGGGCATCGTCGGCCATGTCTTCGGTCCCGACCTTGCACTGTATGACCTGCTGGTCCTTCATCCGCAGCCTGATGTTTCGCCGGTGGCGTTTGATGACCTCGTCTATGGGCGCTGTCGGCGGGACAGGCGTCGGCATCTTACCCCTAGGACCCAGCATCTGCCCGAGGGTCTTGCCAACTTGAGGCATCAATGGAGCCTCAGCGATGAAGAAGTCATACTTTTGCGCTAGTTTGCGCGCCTCTTTCTTTTCCCGGCCTAGCTTATCCAAGTCCTCGCGGCCTATCACAATGTCTGCGCCCCCCGCTCTCGCCCGGGTTGCAAGGTCGCCTCCAGCTATGACAGCCACCTTAACCTCCTTGTCGGCTGGTGTCGGAAGCTCGAGGCTCTCGTTGATTCTTGACTCTGGCTTCTTGAAGTCTATCTCCCGCAGCTTCACCGCGAGCTCAATGGACTGGTTGAACTTGCGCTTCTCGGTCTTTGACCGAGCCTCTGCCAGGGCCTTTGCAATGGAATCATTCGAAACTGGCACTTTCTGTGACCCTTTCTATTCGGCCTCTTTCAGCACGCCTTCATAGGCGCCACGGTCCAGCTCCTTGATGAAGTCTTTCGGCTCCTTGGAGTCAATGGTGACTCCCATGCTCACGCATGCCCCCGCTATCTCTTTGACCGCTGATACGAGCTCACGGGCGTAGCTGTTGGTCCGTTTCATCTGGGCTATCTTAACAATCTGGGTAGGGGTCAGGTTGCCGACCTTCGTTGCCTTGGGCGTACCGGAGCCTTTCTCGATCCCGAGCTCCTTGACGATCAGGGCTGACGTAGTGGGCGTTCCTACCTCTACATCGAAGCTCTTGTCGTCGATATCGACGACTATCTTTACTGGGACTTTCATTCCAGCGTATGCTTTGGTCAGTTCGTTAATCTTGTTGACAATCTGGAGCACGTTGACGCCCAGAGGACCCAGGACAGGTCCCAGCGGCGGGCCCGCTGTTGCTTTTCCACCGTCGATTAGCGCGTCAACCGCTTTCTTCTCGCCCAGTCCCGGCGGCCTCCACTCCTCTGCTTACCAGTTTCACGTAGTCAGCATGTACGGTAATGGGTAGCGTGGCGAATCCTTCTTCGAGAAGCTCTATGACGACCTCCTGTTTTACCTTGTCAACATGGGTTATCTTGGCTCTTAGTCCTCTGAAGGGTCCGCCTACGACCTCTACCATGTTTCCGACGCTGAGTTCCTCTATTACTGGCCTGGTTACTATGAACCGTTCGATGGCTGATACGGAGACGATGCCCTTGGTCCTTGTCCGGGCGTGCCGTGTTCCCGCGATGGCTTCGTCGACAAAGTGCGGGCCCGCCGCTTCTAC
>DATBWE010000019.1:0-2335 GCA_036514975.1 Bathyarchaeia archaeon | reverse complement strand
GTATAATTATGGCCCTGATCAGTTCTTGGATCGTGAGGCCACGCTCCTTAGCAAGCCGCTCTAATATCCTGTAGGCAAGAGGTTGCACAGTTTGCATGAATTTCCTGTTACGCGCATTAAGCGGAGCCATCTCGAAGATCCAAGCGCAGATAGCGGAAGGAGTGCCTTCCTAAGCTTTGGTATGATGCAGGCTGAACAAGAAAGAAACTTCATTCCCAGGGTTTCTCTACCAAGCTTCCAAAGGCATAAACCCGTACTTGTCATGAAACTCTTGATCTGAGCCGAAAATGGGATTCTACCTGCCGGAACAGAGAGACATCATCGAGATGATGTACGGGTCCGCCTCGGAAGAATACAATCTGTTGCTCGAGTCTTTGGGAGATTTTTTCGAGAAAAAAGTCGAGCCGAAGGCTCGCGAAATCGACGTGAAGGCCGAGTTTCCGAGAGAGAGCATGCAGAACCTGTTCCAGCAGGGGTTTACCAGCATGAGCTTTCCAAGGGACTATGGAGGGCTGGAGCTTCCATGGCCGGTTTACGTAGCGGCCATGGAGATGTGTGGCAAGGCCTGTGCCAGCACCGCGCTGTCGTTGGCCATTCACGGAACCTGCTGTGAGGGGCTACGCATGTTCGGCAGCCCCGAACTGAAGAAAAAGTACCTGCCGCGGATGATCTCCGGAGAAGCGTTAGCAGGTTTTTCCCTCACTGAGCCCGGTTCAGGGTCTGATGCCAAGAACATGAAGACCCAGGCACGACTGGACGGGAACGACTGGGTCCTCAACGGGACAAAAATGTTCACGACAAACGGGGGACACTGCCAGGTGTACTTTTCGTTCGCCAAGACACCTAAGGGTCCTTCAGCGTTCATAGTGGACGCCGACCGGGCAAGGGCCAGCAAACACATTGAGAAGCTGGGTTGTCGAGGATCTGTGACCTCAGAGGTTGTCTTGGAAAATACTAGAGTCCCGAGAGAGAACCTGGTGGGCGTTGACGGAGAGGGCTTCGAGTATGCGAAACGAATGTTATACGGTGGAAGAGTCACAATCGGCGCATTGACAGTAGGTATAGCTCGGGCCGCGTTTGACAAGGCTGTGAAATATGGTAAGGAGCGCACAGCTTTCGGCCAGCCGATCGCGAATTTTGAAATGATTAGAGATAAGCTGGCGGTGATGTTGACGGAGATTAACGCGTCGAGATTGATGACCTACCGGGCCGCTCGTCTGAAGGGTCTCGGTCGTCCGTTCGAATCGGAGGCGGCTGAGGCGAAGTTGCTTGCTACCGAGAGTGGGCTGAGGGTGTGTAATGAGGCGATTCAGATCTTTGGCGGATACGGGTATGCTGACGAGTTTGACGTTCACCGTCACTGGAGGGACGCGAGGCTCATGACGATCGGAGAGGGCACCAGTGAAATCATGAAGCTGGTCATCTCCAAGAATATTCTCGGAGAGTCCGCATAGCTAGGAAGGGACAGTTAGAGGCGAATCCTAGCCTTACTGTCACTGGTCAAATCTTACTTAAGAGGGGCTCCTAGCAACCACCTCGTCCCTGCGAGTACTCCATAACGGGAATTGAGAGATGGGACAGTTTCTGATCGGACAGGGTTCGGAAGGAAGACCCTTCTCAATAGATCCCAGCAGTCTCACTAAGCACAGCATCGTCTTCGGGGCGACGGGTTCAGGAAAGACTGTTCTCTGCAAGAACATCATCGAATCCGCATCCATTAGCGGAATTCCCGTGCTAGCTATAGACCCGAAGGGCGACATCGGATGCTTGGCGATTCGTTCGTTAGACTTCAGCTTCAGGCCGTTCTCTGACATTGAGGCTAAGCTGCTTGGGAAGAGTCCGGAGAGATACTCGAAGGAGCTGGCCGCAGAATACCAGGACAAGTTCCAGGCCTCAGGCCACGAAGAAGACGACCTGAAACGGCTCGTCGAAGGGACAGATGTGAGAATCTACACACCCCGTTCGAACAGCGGGCTTCCAGTTTCCATGTCGCCCAGGCTGACACCGCCGAAGGCTTTTTCGAAAAACATGGCCGAGGAGCCAAGCCTCGCCCTAGATCTTCTGGAACTGAAGGCCTCCAACCTTCTGCGGCTTGCGGGGTATGGAGAGAACAGTAGGGTCGAGAGGTCGCTCATCACTCAGATTCTCGAGGAAGAGTGGAAGAACGGCCGCGAGCTAACCCTTGAGAACATGATTGAGCTTGTCACATCGCCCCCTTTTGACAAGCTTGGTATGCTGCCGTTGGACGAGGCTATCGGCCGGCGGGAGAGGACTGAGCTCAGCCGGAGGCTCAACGTCCTCGTCACGGATGCCGGGGCAAAAGCCTGGTTCATAG
>DATBWE010000018.1:0-2927 GCA_036514975.1 Bathyarchaeia archaeon | reverse complement strand
ATCTTCTCCAGAAAGCGTAATTTTCTCTCTGACCCTGTGAACAACCAAGTAGTCGGGAGTGGAGGGGATCGGCCTGAAGACGATTATGGACCCCGGCCCCGAAGGACCAGTGGGCTCTCCGCAAGGCAATCCCGCCTGTATGTTCCGAGGATCCTCCCCCTTTATCACAATTAGAGCCCCGACTTCAAGGGTCGGCACCATACTGCCTGATGAAACAACCAAGACAGGATACTCTGTGTTTAACGCGAAGCGTATGGCACCCCAGATACCTATTGCCGTTAGCAAGACAATTGCGACTAGAAAGAGACCTTTGACGGTTTCGTTTCTTCCGAGGAACCTCCAGAACCGGCGAATGTGACTGCTCAACGATCTACCTGCTGGGTCAAGCATGCTTCTGCTGGAAGGGCCCTATCTCAACTTCATACTGAATCCGCTTCAAAAACTCTTCTGCGGCACGAGCCCCTGCTGTCAGGAACTCTTCGCCGCGTTGTGTAATTCGGTATACCTTCCTGCCCCTGCCTCCCTCGGCCTCCCAGACAGCTTGCAGGTATCCTTTCTCCTCCATGGAATGGAGTAATGGGTAGAGGGTGCCAGCACTCAGGTAGACTTTGAAACGGTCGCGAATCTCAAGGTTGACCTCGTAGCCCCAGCGCGGCTTGGCCTTCAACAACCTCAGGATAATCAGGTCAAGATGGTTTTTGACAAGTCTCTCGCGCCAGGCCTTGTCAAGGTCCTTGTTCAGCTACGACACGCCTCTTGTACCACTTTCAACAATTGCCGCTTAAGCTTTCTAGGTTTTTATCACGCCAACAGCGACCTGACGGACCAGCCCTTGTCCTCCAGTATCTTCGACCAGCTAGCCAAGCCTCTAGCAGACGCTGTGAGAGAAAAAGGCTTCCAACAACCAACCGAGGCACAAGCCAAAGCCATACCGCCGATCCTTGAAGGAAAAAATGTTCTGCTAATCTCGCCGACGGCGAGCGGGAAGACGGAGGCTGCCATCCTTCCAGTACTCACACGGCTGCTGATGGAGCCTGAACGAGGACCAGGGGTCAAAGTCCTCTACATCACTCCCCTACGAGCCCTGAACAGAGACCTTCTAGACCGTCTGGACTGGTGGGGAAAGAAAGTTGGCTTTAGAGTCGCCGTGAGGCACGGCGATACGGAGACAAGGGAACGGTCAGACCAGGCTCGAAGCCCGCCTGACATACTGATCACGACGCCCGAGACTCTGCAAGCCATTCTTCCCGGGCGCATAATGCGACGCCACCTCCGAGACGTACGGTTCGTCATCATAGACGAGGTCCACGAACTGGCCGAGGACAAGCGCGGAAGCCAGCTGGCTGTCGGAATAGAACGCCTCCGCTGGGTGGCTCAGAGAGACTTCCAGCTTGTCGGGCTATCAGCGACCATCGGCTCGCCAGAAAAAGTAGGACAGTTTCTGGTCGGGAGTAACCGTCAGGTGGAGGTTGTCCATGTTCCGGTTGCTAGGAAAATGCGTCTCCAGATACTTTTCCCAGAGCCAACCGGCGGTGACTACGAGTTGGCGGGCAAACTGTACACCCACCCAGAGGTGGCCGCGAGGCTGCGTCTAATGCGTGAAATGATCAACAAGCACAAGTCTGTTCTCTTGTTCACCAACACGCGCTCGATAGCGGAGATTCTTGCCAGCCGTTTCAAGGTCTGGGATGTTGACTTTCCGGTTTCCATCCACCACGGCAGCCTCGCCAAGCCGGCACGCATAACAGCGGAGCGAGGGCTCAAGGCTGGAGAGCTCAAAGGGCTTGTCGCGACCAGCAGCCTCGAACTCGGCATAGACATCGGCCTCATCGACTATGTCATACAGTACATGAGCCCTCACCAGGTGACGCGGCTCATCCAGCGAGTGGGCCGCTCGGGCCACAGCGTTGGACGGATGGCTGACGGCGTGATCATCACGCTAGACTCTGACGATACGCTAGAGGCACTGGTCATCGCAAGACGTGCAATGAACGAGACCCTTGAGGAAGTAACTGTGCCGGAGAAACCGTTGGACGCCCTCTCCCACCAAGTAGCAGGGCTGCTGATCCAGAACCGAAAATGGTACTTCAATGAGCTGCTGGAGCTGGCGAACAAGGCTTACCCTTACCGGAACCTGACAGAAAAGGACGTAGCATCAATCGTCAACTACATGCACTCTCGTTTCCCCCGTCTCGCCTGGGTCTCCGAACAGGACAAGATGGCGATGCGGCCTCAGCACGTCAAGGAACTGTACCAGTACTACTTCAACAAGCTCTCGATGATACCCGACGAGAAACAGTACCTGGTTGTGGACCAGGAGACGGATTCAGCGGTCGGGGTCCTGGACGAGGCCTTCGTCGCAGAATATGGACAGCCCGGAACAAAGTTCATCGTGCGAGGAACGGCCTGGAAAATGCAGAGCATCCGTGGCGACAAAATCTTCGTCAAAGCAATCTCCGACCCGACCGGAGCCATTCCAAGCTGGATAGGCGAAGAAATCCCGGTCCCGTATGATGTCGCCGCTGAAGTAGGCGAGGTCAGACGGGTGACGGAAGACCTCTACAAGAACGGTCAGGGCCTAGACAGTATCTGCGGCCACTTCGCCGAAAAGTATCCCGCGGACAGGGAGACCCTGGCAAGGGCGCTCTCGGAAACGTTCGGCCAGTGCGAGGAGGGCATTCCTGTACCAAGCGACAGACTACTGACGATCGAAGAATGGGACGATTTCATCATCGTCAACTCCCACCTTGGAACCCTGGTCAACAGGACCCTGGCAAGGCTCGTCGGGCACATCCTCTCCGACGAGGCAGGAGTCAGCGTTGGAATCCAGCAGGACCCCTACCGGATAGTGTTTCAAGTGGCAGGCGGAGTTGACGCGAAGGACGTACTGAAAGCCCTCAAACGGCTGTCAGGGCTGGAGGTTGAAG
>DATBWE010000017.1:0-4694 GCA_036514975.1 Bathyarchaeia archaeon | reverse complement strand
CTTGGAACCGGACTCGTCTCAGGCCCCTGATTATCGCCGCAGGCACCTTTTCCTTCCCCTGGCCCATGACGAGCTCCGCAGCAGACGCGAGCTCATCGGCAACGGCCACGTTCTTGAAACGCAACTGGTAGCCAAAAAGGTCCCGCTTCCCAACATAATCAACCATAGGGTTCAAGCCCGCGACTCCTATCGTCTCCTCCACCTGCCCACGACGAAATGGGCGGCTGTGAGTATCGCAGATAATCACTCCTATGTTTTGCCCGGTCAACTTTCTGATTCTGCTGCGAAGCCTGCGTGCAGACGCATCAGCATTCTCTGGTAACAGTGCGTAGTTCATGGGTCCCTGCACGTTGGACTTGTCAACACCGCCATTTAGACAGACCCAGCCTTGCTTGGTCCTGACGATAAAGGCCTCCTCGTGGGCCTTGACAACCTTTCTCGCGTCCCGCAATACTACTTCGACAAACCCTGGATGCTTTCCAGTCTTCTGCGCGATTTCTTCCGCCCTTTTCCCCGGCCGGATATTGCCGATGTCGACTAGTCTTCCCTCGGACTTTGACACCGCTTTCTGCCCCACCACCAAGACATCGCCGTTCTTGATCCGGTACCCCACTCTTTCCGCAGCCTTCACGAGCATGCCGGCCAGGTCATCGCCTGGGTGTATCAGGGGTAACCCTTTCAGGGGCACGATTGTAAGAGGGCTCGCCAAAGTCAACACCAGCGCTGAAGGTTTCCGGTATAGAAACTAGCGTGACGTAATCATGTTCCTGTCAGGAACGCGTGCCCCGAAAAGCATGTTTATATCGCGATGCTGCGTCTGACGGGTTGAAGGTTGACTTGCCGGAGAACGTCCGGTAGCCGTTGACGAGACGACTGCTGATTTCTCCCGTGTAGCAACCCAAAACAACAGGAACGAAACGAAAACGGAGGTGGAAATGTCTTTGGGTTATGAAAGAAGAGGCTTTGGCGGCGGCGGTAACAGGTTCGGTCCGAAACCAGTCGAGGAAGGCAAGGAATACGATGTCGACATCAAGGAAATCAGCAGACGCGGAGAAGGTATCGCCCGTATCGAAGGGCTTGTCGTCTTCGTGCCGAATACGAAACCCGGAGATCACGTGAAGGTCAAGATCACGCGGGTCTCTAACCGCTTCGCATCAGGCGAACTGGTCCAGTAGACCCGTGATGGGGAGACAGGTTCTCCCCTATCCCCTATTTTTTCAGCCAACGAACAAGCGTAAGTTCTAGCGGTAGCGACAGGTCAGACCGAAAAGAAAAATGGAGAGTAACTTGGCACCGTCTTACGGTGCAGAGATCTGAGGCGTTTCGTTCTTACTTGGATGTTCTCCTTGTGAGAACATGGCCATGGCCTGCTGCTCCTTTTCCTTCATTTCTTTGGGACTCATCTTCACTCTCTGAGACATAGACCATTGGTGGCCGAACGGGTCCTGGAGTTGACCGAACCGTTCTCCCCAGAACTGGTTGTCCAGCGGCATTGCGACTTTAGCGCCAGCGTCGACGGCCCGTTGCCAGAGTTGGTCAACATTCTTGCTGTAGATGTGGATTGTCACTGTGGTTGTGCCTGCGGAGTCTGGAGCCTTCATGCTGGACCCTGGAAACTCGTCGGCCATCATGACAACAGAATCGCCGATCTTGATGCTTGCGTGCATGAGCTTTCCGTCTGGCAGGGGTGACTTTTCAAGTTCCTTGGCACCGAATGCTTTCTTGTAGAATTCCAAAGCCTGCGATGCGCCCTTGATGACTAGATGCGGTGTTATGGTCCGCATTCCTGGTGGGATTGGGTTTACTTTCGCCTTCTTCTTTGCGGGCTTTGGGGAACGTTTCGATTTCTTAGGCATAGGAGACTCGGCTAGGGCCGACTTTGGGGTTTCTTAAAAGGGGTGCGGTAATGAGACAGGATTGTAAGGCAAGGTTTGACAGGGAACGCCTCGGCTAAAGCTCAGGGTTGCCGACGAATATGGCTAGGTACCGAAGCGGTATAGTTCCTTCTCTAATCGTGCTGTGAATCGAGGCAGGCGGTATCACGAGCATAGTCCCGGGTTTCACCGCCACTTCCCTTTCCCCAACCCTGGCGAGGCCTTTGCCCTCAATGTAGAAGAGTGTCTCCTCCGTAGGATGCGAGTGAGGAGGAACGATGCCCGTCACCTCGACATATCTCAAGGACAACTCGTGGCCAGCCTCTGCTCTAGAGAGGTACCAGCGTCTGAAATCCCCCACCCTCTCAGGCAGGATATCAGACAAACGTTTGACAATCATCAACGCGAACGTTTTCCGCCCAATGTTTGAGGTTTGAACGAAACAGGTCTGAGTATCGCGGAGAGAGCTATGTTTTCCTTCTTGGGCCGTCTTTGGTAAATGCTAAGTGTCGGAAGGGGCCAAGGCTTGGGTTCGAAGCCCTGTTGAAGACTGAAAGGCTAACTAGAATGGGCTACGTGCAACTCCGCGAAATATTCCTACGACGTCGATGGTCGATACTGTCGTGGGGTTCAGGGGCCATAGCGATGGCCTTCACAATCTACTACGGGCTGCAAGCCACCACAAATCCCCAGATAGGTATACAATTCGTCCTGGCGGAATGGCCAGACCCAAGCATTTCCCCCTACTTCTACGCCAAACCAATCACATGGTTCATGATTTTCAGCTTCCTCTACTGGACGTTCGGCCTAGAATCGTACCGGGAACGCTTCCTCAGAATGTCGCCCAAAACTCGACGGTTCCTCTTCATCAGTACCGCAACAATCGCCTTCGGAGCCTTCTACGAGATATTCTTCAACTTCATGCTCTGGTCCGCCCTTATGGTTCTTACCCAGACTTGTCCCATCGCCCCCTGCAACCCAGACCTGGTGGCGAACAGCTTCCCAGCGCTGAGAAACCCGGTCAACCTGGTATTCGCAACTAAGATCGTTACAACGGTCTTCGGGCTGTCCGTCTACTCGCTATGGTATTTGCACCGCATCGAAAAGGACCTCGACCGCGACCAGTCGTCGCCTCGCCCTCGGTGAAAGAAACATTAAACGCACGTGTCCATTGACCAGAGAACAGCAAAGCTGGACGAGCTACGAAAACTCTGTTGGGTTAGAGAGCGTTGAATCCGCAATCCTATGACGTCGCGGTAATCGGTGCGGGCCCCTCAGGGGTAATGGCGGCCTGGAAAGCATCTGAATCCGGCGCTCGGACAATTCTACTTGAGCGCGAGCCCAACCCCGGGAAGAAGGTCTGTGCCGAAGGGGTTCTAGAAGACACGCTGCCCGATGCCCAGATCGCCCCGGCGAAGGAATTCGTGGCGAACGAGATTTCAGGAGCGTACCTGTATGCCCCCAACGAGAAAAAAAGGGTCAACGTTGGAGGGCGAGGATACATACTCGACAAACCAGCCTTCCTCACAGCGCTTGCAAAGCGAGCAGAGTCCAACGGGACTCAGCTGGCCTACGGCTGGGCCGTCGACAACATTGCTAGAGACGACGGACACGTTCTTTTGAAAGGGAGAAACGGCCAGGAACCCTTCGAAATCAGGTCGAGGGTCGTAATTGGCTGCGACGGAGTCGGCTCCCTCCTTGCACGCAGGTTCTTCACGAGGAAGAACTACCTTGCAATAGCCGCCCTGCAGTACTCAATGACAGACTGTGCCGTAGAAGACGAGTCAAAACTGGAAATCTACGTGGGCCATCAGAAAGCTCCCTCAGGCTACATCTGGGTCTTCCCCAAGGGCAGGGGAATGGCAAATGTCGGGATCGGGTTGAAAGGGTCAAATGCCAAACAGATGCTTGACAGGTTCATCGAAAGCCACCCGGCCGCTTTCGCGCACGCTGGAATCGAGAGATCATTGGCAGCGCCGGTCCCTGTTGGGGGAGTAGTCGAAGAGTACGTGGCTGACAACATGATGCTATGCGGAGACGCCGCGGGCCAGGTCATACCTCTCACTGGGGCAGGAATCCACACAAGCCTCGTGGCCGGCAAAATGGCTGGGGAAGCTGCGGGAGAAGCGATACGGACTGGCGACGTATCAGCCAGAACTCTGGACCGGTACAGGGAGACATTTGAAGCGGCTTTCGGGCAGAGAATCCTCAACAGCCTCAAAGCCCTGGAATCCTTCGAGCGCCTCTCAGACGAAGACCTCGACATAATCGCCGACTATCTTGAAGGCCAAGACCTTGTCGAAATGGCGAACGGCTTCAAGCCGACACGGGCAGCCGGGCTGCTTGTTCGCCACCCCATCCTTGCCATCAAGATAGCCTACCAGCTACTCACAAGCTAGGCGTGACAGCGAAACGGGCCCGGTAGAGACAACACTCACCAAAGCCATAGAGGCGAATGGCTGCGTCCACCTCGCGCTAGTCGACCCCGAGAAAGCGAAAAGACACCTTCCGGAAACAGTCGAGAAACTGGAAAGTTTCGGGACCAGTGCCATCATGGTCGGAGGCTCCACTGTAGCCTCTTCTCAGGAACTTGATGGGACGGTCAAAACCATCAAAGACGCTTGTTCCCTGCCAGTCATCCTATTCCCCAACGGGCTATCCGGAATCAGCCGCTTCGCCGACGCGATATTCTTCATGTCACTCCTCAACTCTTCCAAACCCCAGTTCATCATAGGAGCCCAGGCCCTGGGGGCCCCTGTTGTGAAACGGTTCAAGCTGGAACCCATACCCCTCGGGTACATTCTCGTAGGCGACTCCAGC
>DATBWE010000016.1:0-2413 GCA_036514975.1 Bathyarchaeia archaeon | reverse complement strand
AGAGGCAGGGCTTCGCTTCGCAACTGTTGCAGAGCTCCTTCTCAACCACGATGAAGGGCTCCGGGTCCTTGCTGAAACTCACCAGTGACAGTCGCCGGTCAAGGCTCATCTGCTTCTCCGGTTCTGTCATGGCTAGAACGTCCTAGCCCCGCTTAACAGATCGCGAATTAGCCTGAGCGTTGAGACTCGTCCTTTCGTCTGGGCTCGAAGCTCCTTGTAGATCTTTCTCTTACCAGTCCCGTCTACCCTGTAGACTGCTTCAGCCGCAGCACAGATCAACTCGGGATAAGTGTCATACAATCTCCTGTTTCGAAGGTAAGACGGCACGCCT
Source organism: Bathyarchaeia archaeon (assembly GCA_036514975.1). GTDB lineage: Archaea > Thermoproteota > Bathyarchaeia > 40CM-2-53-6 > 40CM-2-53-6 > BA-19. Next base: position 2,082 of record DATBWE010000016.1, on the reverse strand, counting down.
CGGAATGTGTACATGTCCCTGAGCGATGGGTCATCCCGCAGCCTTCTCTCATATGTTCGAAGGCTCCCCGCCGAGTAGTCTTTCCTCCTGCGTGCTTCAAGAATTGTTTCAGCGGCTGCTATTCCAGCCCCGATCGCCATGTCCACTCCCCGGAAAGTGTATCCGTTGTTGAGTAGGTGGCCTGCGGCGTCACCTGCCACCAGCATTCCTCCCGTGTATGGCCTGGTCAACATTCCGGGTCCCGCCTCAGGAATCATGTGCGCGTCATACTCGACAGTTCGTCCTCCCCGCAGGAGCCTCTGGACCTTCGGGTGGGCTTTCAGCTTCTCCATCAGGCTGTGCGAGGGAACTTTGCGGATTGAAACGTCGTCCGCTCCGACTACGAGTCCTAAAGCCACGCTTTCCTTGTTCGTGTAGAGGAATCCTCCACCTCGAAGCCCCTGGGTACACGCGCCCACAAAGACGTGTGCCGCGCCTTCTCCAGCTTCGAGGCCAAATCTTTCCTCAATGGTACCAGCTGGTAGCTCAATCACATCTTTCATCCCCATCGAAACCTCGTGAGGCTCAAGCATGTTCAGAAGGCCAGCTTTCCTCGCAAGTCCTGCGGTCGTCCCGTCGCATGCAACGACAGCGTCCGTGCTTATCCTGTCCTGGCCAGCGATGATTCCTTTTACCTGGCCGTTCTCCGTGATCAGGTCGTCAACGCGCACCTCATTCACTAGCTGCGCTCCTGCTTTCTTCGCCTGTTCAGCAAGCCACTTGTCAAACCGGGCCCGTGTAGCCGTGAAGCTGAGCTCTAACTCCTTAGCCTCATATTCTATGCTGAAAGCGCTGTCACCGGTCATGAAGGTGATTCCTTCCTTTCGGACGAACCGTTCTATGGGAGCCTCCTTCCATCGTTCCCCCAGCAGCCGTCGCAAGGCGTAGCTGTAGATTCGCCCCCCGAAAACATTCTTCGACCCGGGAAAAGTTCCGCGTTCGAGTAGGAGAACCTGTACACCCTCCCGGGCCAGGGTGATGGCGGCGGCGCTTCCCGCGGGTCCCGCTCCAACAACTGCCACCTCGAATCCTTCAAGCGACAATCTTGAATCCGAATCGGTATTCGAGGGCCGGGTTTATTCGGTTTCGGTCTAGCCCTTCTTCTCCTTCACCCAGCGTTCTTTCAGGATAATCTCGACCAGTTCCATGGCTCGCTTGACCTGTCTCTGGAGAGCCATCGGGTCATATCCAGCAGGAGGTTTGCTTCCGAGGTACGGCTTGTACATGTCAAAGTCGAGAAATTTCCGGCTCGTCTCGAAGATCGCCATCAGCGCCTGATTGTCCATTTTTTCCAAGTCTGACCGACGGCAGTGGTAGAATCCATCGTCCCGGACAAAGGTCAGTTTTTCGTTGCCGATGGTGTCGTTGTAGACGTCCTCCCATAGGTTCCGGTCGACTTCGTCCTCTCGGGCCCGTCCGCTCGCTATTTTGGCTTCGTACTCGCGGAAAAGGCCTTCAGCCTCGTGTTCTGGAATTTCCAGAGCTCTGGAGACCTCTTCGTAACTCAGGCCCTTCTTGCGCAGATAGTAGCATGCTTCCTGGAGATAGAGTGAAACGCTCTCGTTATCAGACTGTTCATCATTCAAGTTTTCAACCCGCCCCGTGGTATCGAGCTGTTTCGCGCAGACAAGGCTTGACGGTTTACGGCAAAAGTCCCAAGTCTTTCTCCAACGTCTCATGGACTCTCCTAGCGAGCTCCATTAAACCAACATCCACCATTCTGATTCCCTGAAGCCTGCCGCGGTCCACGAGCCTCCGGTCGGGAGACACCAGGACATAGTCGTTGGCTTTTGCCAGTTTCAGCACTTCGTCATCATTCATTCCCTGCGTTACCTTGACGGTGTTCCATCCGAGGTCTCGCAGAAACTCGTCCAGACCCAGCAGAGGCTCGTCAAGAAGCAGCGTGGTTTTCCTTCTTGGAAGAGTCATCTGTGGAACTTCTCAGCCTCGGAAACACCCGGAACGGTCCTGAAAGCTACTTCTTGAAGTATCTTCCGCATCGTCGGCACTGGAACCGGCCCTCTGATAACGTCTTCAAAGGCA
>DATBWE010000015.1:0-3363 GCA_036514975.1 Bathyarchaeia archaeon | reverse complement strand
CTTTCGAGGGCACCCTTGACTATGAGTTCGTTACCGTTGAATACGTTTGTACCGGACCCTTGGACGAACCGCCTGTCCGACATTAGACCACTCGGATAAGACAAGTCAATTATGATTTGTGGTATAGATAAGGTCGCTGTTCGATCGGGTCGTTTCCCTTTGTCAAGACTGACAGAGAGATAGCAAAACTGAACCCTGCAATCACTAGGTCATCTCGGACGGGCTTTGCATTCTCGGCTGTTCGGTCTTCCTCGTATTATTGCTTGAGCTTAGGGTTCCACGCGAGCTTCGACATTATGCTCGGTCGGAAGAGTATCGGTTATATGGCTGAGGACCTCCTCTAGCTAGAACTGTCCGATATTTTTTGGGAATGGAAGATAGTCGCCTACGCAATCCCCTTGCCGAGGTCGTAGCGGCGCGTCACGTCTCAGAAGCCAGGCTCTACACTTCCGCCTTGAAAGATACAAGGTTCTCTTCGGGCTTTGGAATGTATCCTTCTGGGTACATGCCGAAGAAGGGAGGTTCTGTCGCCTGGGTTCTGTTCAAGTTTGGGTTTGTAGGAGGACTCGGCCTCTTCCTGAACCAGTACATCCTGCTCGTTCTGACAACGCTAAACGGGCTTTCCTTCCTACTATTCAACGCGGTGATAAGCAGCCAAGTAGCGATACTTGCAAGCTTTGTCCTGAACGAGGTACTGGTCTTCAGAGCCCGGAACGGGAGTAGCGTGGTCCACCGGCTGGGCCTTTTCGTCTTGGTGTCCTCCGCCGACCTAGTCCTCCGTATTCCACTGCTCTGGGGCTTAACCAACCTCTTGAATGTGCACTGGTTCTGGTCGAACCTTGACGCTATTTTCCTCACGTTCGCTTTGAGGTTCGTAATCAGCGAGAAGAAAATCTGGGCGAAAGGATAGTTAGAAGGTCCAGAAAAAGGTCCTAGTAGCGTCTGACGAAAGCTTCCACGGGATGAGTCAGGTCCAGCGGTGGTTGAATGTCCAATTGGAATAACTCTCCCGGCGGAGTCTTCATGAACCCGTCCGTACTCCTCTGAACTATCTCATCGACCATCGAGACACGTTTCTTGACGTAGTCACTCTTTTCAGCCGCGGGCAGACTGTCGAAAACCTGGGGGGCGACAAGTCGAACGGAAGTGAACATTACCCACGCTAGGTCTCTGATCTCCCACTGGGCATCAGGCGCACAGCGGAGGTTGAAGAAGTGAGTGAGCTGGCGAGGGTTCATGCTCATCACTATATTCGTGGTTGCTGCGTTGGGACGCAGGTATCGACTGTCCTCGGCCTTGATCCCCTTGGCCACCAAGCCCTCCTCTGCCTGACGGGTTAAGTCCATTACATCTGCAAAGCTAAGTTCTGCCTTGTGACCCTGAACCTCCACAGGGACTCGAAGGTCGTCTGAAATGCTTGGAGGTTTGAGGTAACCGTAGCTTCTCGTAATTCGAACGTATCTTTGACTCTGCTGCGAAAAAGAGGCTATCCTATGTCTTACGATTTGATGGCTTGCGGCCCTGCTAACCCCTTGCAGGTCAAAAGTGAAGCTTCCGTGGTGCAGGAGGTCGTCTCTGTTGACCTTCACCCCTTCTTGTCGAAGCCTCGATGTTAGGCTCGGGTAGTTTGTATAGCTGAAGAGTATGGATTTGGCCATGGCTCTCGCGTCTACTGTGTGACGGACGATGTGGCTAGCACCGATGCGATGCTTGGGGCCGCAGTGTCAAGCGTGGACACCAGTTCCTTGGTCAGGCTGGAGTGACTGTTTCCCCGTGCGATTTCTACCAGGACACGGAGGTTTGTAGTGATGAGCCAGCGTTTCTCATCTATCCTGCTGGTCTCAAAGAACTTCGAGGAATTGAGGAGGGTCAGAATCTCAGATTCTTCCGCATCTGCAAGCCAAGTGATGCTGTTGTGTTCGAGAATATCGTAATGGCCCAGTTCGAGGGCGCGTTTCAAGAGTCCCGCTACTCTCTCTCGGTCGAAAACCTTCTCACCCTCTAGAACCTTGTCGGTGCCGGTGTAGGTGAAGAGTTCGTAGCCGGGATGAGGCGAGTAGCATGAGCGCATTGCTGCGGCACACACTCTTTCCAAGTCCGGCTCATAGCTCACAAGCTGCGCTCGCGTCCTTCCTACCTCGCTAGTAATCATGGTGTGCGAGGACAAAATAAGCTATTTGCTGAGATCTGCTGTGATGACGATCGAGAGGGAGCCAGGCCCCAGACATGAGATTGCAGCTTGCAAGGAGTGCGGGAGAGGGATGTGCAAAACCTGTCCAGAGAACTACAATGTTTGCGCTAGATGCAGCGCGAAGCTCTGTGACCCCTGCTTCAACGAGCATGAGTGCGGTTACCGGCCATAATGCCAAAGCATTTCTTTAGGTTCAGCAGGTCGAAAATGGTTTGGGTTTGAGTAGGACTCCCGACCGCCTGGCAGACGAGCTGTTCGCGCTTGACCCGCGGGTCCGCTATGTGGCTGTTCTAGACCGCAACCATAAGCTTGTAGAGTCCAGAATGAGGTCCACCGTCCACAGCCTCACGGGAGAGGAATACGATAAGAAGTTCATGCGAAGCGTCCCACCTCTTATCCTGGATATTCTGACTCAGCTGGAGGGACAGGTCGGGTCCCTGAGCCACATCTCAATTCAGTACGAACGGGTCGACCTCGTGTTTTTCCCGCTGAACACCCAGATTCTCGCCCTTAGTCTAGAGCCTGGCCCCCTAGAGCCGATCCTTCGAAAGCTCCGGGACACGCTTGGCTTGAAAATACATCTCTGACAATTGCTTAAAACGGGGGGACCTATTTCGCCCCTCGCAGTCTTGGCTAGGCCTCGGCGTGGAAAGAGTCAGCTTGCAAAGCTGGCCCGTGCGCACAAGCCGTCTCCTAGGGAACAGACTCCCCGAAAGGAAGACTATGTAGAAATCATCTACGAACTGATACGGGAGAAGGGTTACGCCAAGCCTGTTGACATTGCGAACTCCCTGCATGTCACACCCCCAACCGTGACCGGGATGCTTGACAGGCTGCACGGGGAACAGCTCTTAGTCCACCGGAAATACGGCGGCATCGTTCTTACTGAGAAGGGGAATAACATGGCGGCCGGCCTCGGCCAACGCCACGCTCTGCTCGTTGACTTCCTCAAACTACTAGGGGTTGACGAGCCGGTGGCCCAGAAGGACACTGAGGGCTTGGAGCACTACATAGGCTCGGGGACCCTTGAACTCTTGGAGAGGTTTGTGCAGTATGCTAATTCCAATCCACAATGGTGGAACCAGTTTAGGAAGCAGCCGAAGCCATAGGCCCACCTATCGTTATCTGCAAGAGAAAAGACGAAGAGGAGTTTAGCTGAGGATCAGTGTGCC
>DATBWE010000014.1:0-15055 GCA_036514975.1 Bathyarchaeia archaeon | reverse complement strand
CTGTATCAACTACTATGGCATCGTTCAGGATATTGAGGAGGTTGAAGGATTGAAGTGTCCAGTCCAGCTAGTACTCGGGAGTGAAGATGAGAGGGTCAACACTTGGGCCTTCCAGAGCTTCCTACCGACTGCAATGAAATTCAACAAGAGAGTGGACCTTCACCTCTATCCCAATGCGAAGCATGCCTTTCACAGGCCAGACTGGGACGGACACAATCCCGAAGCTGCCCAAAGATGCGTGGTCTAAGACCTTGCAATTTCTGTCGCGGTTCCAGCAAAAAGGTCCAGCCTAGCCCGTGAACTTCTAGGACCAGCCGAACATGCGTGCTATGAACGGTGTCAGGTCCGCCTCTATCAGCCCAGCTATGAGAAAAAGGGGCGCTAGCCCGATTACAATGTAGACCGCCTGCCGAAGCGTCAGTGAGAGATATTCACGGCTGCCGGGTCCAGGCCGTGCTCTAGTCAGGATGGATGCATATCCAAGCTTGAGACCCACGGACCCCGCTAGGACGAACGCGGGGATTTCGATGACTCCATGGGGTGCGAGAATTGCCAGTAGCATTGTGAGGTCTGGGATGAGGGGGGTGATTAGTCCGAGGACGAAGCCGTTGAAGAGTATGACCTGGAAGCTTGGAAACGCGAACCCTATGCCCGCGAGGGCCGCCGCTATCGAAACCAGCCAGTTGTGTAGGAACAGGTCAACCCCCAAAGCGGGCGGTATGACTTGCGTTAGAAGCGGGTTAAGCTGCCCTGGCTGGTAGAGCAGTTCGTCCAAGTAGAATCGTATGAAACCGTTGTTGGAGACAAACTGGCCCAGTAGAATGCCGACTGTGAGGGCTAGAACGGACGCCGCGTGGAAAGGCAGATTCCGTGAACTGGCCAGAAATTGCGCGATTTCTGCCAACCCCGTTCGGGTCTTCACCCAAGCGGCTCGCGGTAACCTTCTGAACAAATCGTTTCCAATCGGGTCTGTTAACGTGAACGGCATTTCGGTGACAGCAGGTCCTGCGTGGTAGTAGATCATGGTCTTGGTCGAATGGAGGACCGGCGTCAGCAGCAAGCTTAGTATCGCTGTTGCAAACGCAGTCAGGGGCAGCCCGACAAAGCCGGCGAAGACAGTGATGAGGATCGAGAGCAACTGAAAGATGACCCTAACGACAGCGTAGGTAAATGTCAAGGGCAGATTATGGCTGGCAACATGAAAGCTTTGGCGAATGGCTTTGATGCCTGATACGTTGTCAACGACGACTGCAGCGTAGGTGTAGAGAGTGAAGAGGGCAAGGAAGAGCGAAGTGCCAGCTAGGAATATGAAGGCGTACGATGAGGCCACGAAAGTTGCCAGGCCCTGTGGGGTCACGGCTGTCGTGGGCAGAGTTTGCAACAGAAGTATCAGCCCAGCTGCTAGGGGTCCCCAGGTGATGATCGTGTTAAGCAGAAGGGTCCAGGCCATCTTCTTCCATGTTCGAGAGCCGTTGTCGATTATGGACCTGAATGTTGCGTTGTCCTTAGTCCACGCTTCTAAGTAGGTCGCATATTCTGCGGAATAGACAAACCCTCCTCCCAGGATTGAGGCGACGGCGAGAATGGCCACTCCGATTACTGCGGTGGGGATAATCGTAGGTGCGTATCCAGGGCTTTGGAGAGCTTGAATTAGCCCTTGGTTGCGGATCGTGACAAGGAAGTCGAACAGAATGTTCTGAACAGCGAAACTAGAGAGGACAACTATTGCTGCGAAAGTTATGATCGACTGTCCAATTGCTGAGAGCCCCGTCCCGAGCATTGTTGGAACGATGATAGCTGGATGCTTTCGCCAAGTCCAGTAAGACCGTTGGAATAGCCGATCGAAGAAAATACGTTTTAGTCGAGATCCGCGGGTCGCCACCATGCTAGCTTACTCCCACAACTTGGCCCTGTGCGCTCTGGCCCGTGGCGAACGTTGATTCGAACGTACGGTGGTACTCGAAGTGGATCTTGGGATCTGTTACTGTAAAGTAGAGCCAGACGATAGAGAAGATTCCCAAAGTTATGAAGCTGAAGATAACGTAAGCAGGGACCGAATGCCGAGGCATGTGCCACTGCCGTCGAGGAGCCACCATTACTCCGAGCACCACTTGGACCCTCGCTAGGTCCTCAATCGTCAGGTCTTCCCATCGCTCGTGGATAGCGAGGTCCCTCGAAAGGAAAGCCAAGACGTAGATTAGGGCCAGCCAGCCCAGGTAGGGTATGAGTGTGAGGAGTCCCCATAGGACAGCACTCCGCTCAGGAGTCCCCGCCAGCTGTCTAAGGTCTTGTTCTGTCGAGGCAATTGGAAGCTGAATTTTCATATCAGACGGTTGGGCCTTCGACTTGTGCATTTCAAGCATTTTCCAAAATAATTCCTCTGTTCGGGAGAAGTGGAGGTTTCTCCGGTTGATTATCTGGTAGACTAGGTATGAGGAGGTTGCGGACGCGAAGAGACCGGAGAGTCCCAGGATGCCTAACGGGATGGCAAGCGGAATGGCGGTCTGCCCGCTGTAGAGGTAAACTATGACCGGAATGGCGGCCCAGATAACAAAGCCTGCTACGGCACCCCAGACCCAGCGAGGAGCGATAGAATAGTCAGTTCGTACGCCGGCGGCTACGAGGCTTGTAAGCTCTGTCTGGAGAGTCTGGGACATTGGACTGGTACTCTGAATGATTCGGTCTCATGCCAGTATTGGCGCAAATTGAGCCACCACAGTGTCCTCTATCAAGGCTTGCTGACGGAAGTGGCTGTTAGGGTCCGTCAAGAGCACGTAGATCCAGTATACGGAAAATATCCCAACAGTAATGATGCTGAGTATGAAGTAGAGGACAAAGCTTCTGTCAGGTATTGGATATGAGCGACGGGGCAGATTCACTGAGACACCTGTAGCAGCAAAGGCACGGTTCAGGTCCTCGATAAAGGCGTCCTCCCTGCGTTCGTGTTTGAAGAAGTCTTTCATCAAGAAATAGTAGACGTATAGTACTGCGAGCCCCGTTATCAGCGAGAGGATGGCCCAGAGAGCCGCACTTTTCTCAGTTTCCTCAATCCTGGCTTCTCGCAGGGTTCTGTCAAGATTATTGACCGGTAATGAAACGTCGACCCCCTTCTTTGACGCCACCTCTTTCACGAGGTTTGTGAGATCTTCATAGAGGAAGGATTGTCGGTTGAAATGCGTGTTCCGCCTCTTCACAAGCTTGTATGTCATTACTGTGAAAACTATTGCAGATGCAATAAGGACTAGGATGATGATTCCCAGAACAGCGAAGAAGCCTCCTATCGCAGCAAACTGCGCAGCAGGGTCAGTTTGAATGGTGAAGACGAGCGGAATGAAGTAGAAGAAATATGCGATGAACAACGAAGTTGCGGCCCCTATCGAAAGCAGTGGGATGGCCACCCAGCCGGCCGACATTTCGCTATCGGTTTCGAAGCGCATCCTCGCGTCCCGGCGAAGATTCTCGAGGACTAGGCTCAACTGATGTCACAGGTTGAAGGCGTCTACGCATTCTTTGTATTTAAGGAAATGAAAGATTGTGCTCAATCCATGCGCATGTCGTTCTCTCTTCAAAAATTCACCATCAGTTTTGCCCAGTCTTTAAATGAGCCTTGAGTTTCGAAGGTCATCTTGTGCGGCCGTGGTCTAGCCTGGTCTATGATTTCAGCCTGCCATTGCCGGTGCTAGCGGAACGCTGACGACCCGGGAGACCGTTACCAATGAACGGTCCGGGAGTTCAAATCCCGGCGGCCGCACCAATAGTGAGACTGTTTCACGCAGGCTGTCGAAAAGTACTCGGAAATCCAGCTCCCGTGCCTCTGAGCTGGTGGGATACAAGCCGCTCCACTTTCGACGGCGACCGTATCGCCCGGAGGGTCACGTGGTCGTCTCCGGTGTCAACGATTATGTTTCCGATTCCGAAGATGCGCCCTATTAGCGACTGGTTCACCTCAATCCTCTCGACCCTGCTGTAAGGCATGTACTGAACACGTTTGCGAAGAATCCCCTCAGCGATTCCGACCCTTTGGTCGTAGATGGTGTACCTGTGACTCAGGCGGCGAAACTCAGAAACCAAGTAGAAAAGGAACGATAGGCCGGCTAGCCCCACAGAGAGTTCAAGCCTAAGGCTAGGGTCGACAAGCGTGCCGGGAAAATACCCAAGCAAACTTGACACAGCGCCCATGAGAAGAGGGAAAATCAGAACATAGTAATGGGCCGAGAGTAGTCGCGAGGGCCTAAGCCGGGCCAGAACGGCTTCGGACAGTTGCCCGCTCATAACCTTGCGGAGACCAGACGAGTGGTCTAACCGTAATGTTACCCAAGCCCCGCAGGCTCAGGGTCGGCTGCCCGTAAGCCATCAGAGTCCACACTCGGCATTTTCCAAGGCTTAATAGCACTCCGGCTCTCGTGACGCGAATCACAATAACCGTCGCGCCGGTTCCTAGTATGATTGACTTAGCGAACAACCTCTTCGTGATAATCTCAGCTCTCCTCGTATTCACCATGACCATCTCCGTGGGTCTGCTGGAAGTGGGTGAGCTTGGAGAAGGCTACACAGTCAGCTTGTTGAAGACCATGCTGATAACCGGGTCGGCCCTCTTCTTCATGGCCTTCGTCGGCTTCAACACCGCGTTCGCCCCAGCGGTCGGAGGAATAATCGGAAACCCGCTCTACAACGGGCTCTTCCTCGGGGGCTTTTCCCCGGACGTGCCCGGACTGTTGAGCGGGGTATGGTGGTCTACAGCGCCAGCCTATTTCGCAACGAACCTGAGTCTTGGCACCTATTTTCTCTTCGAGACCGCGTTTGCCTCAGTAACCTTAGCCTTGGTCGGGGTTGTGACGCTGAGAAAAGTGAAGCTTGAGGCGTTCTTCCTGTACTCGATACCGTATTTCGTAATCATATGGAACTTGCCTGCGGCCTGGATCTGGAATCCGACGGGCTGGCTCTACATTATGGGCATGAGAGACTTTGCCGGCGGCCTCATCGTGCATGCGGCTGCGGGAGCTGCAGGCCTCGGCATCCTGGTGCAGGTATGGAGCGAGGAGCGAAAGAAGGGATTGAAGGAAAGCCCAAAGGTCAACCCGAGCCTAAGCCCAGGCTGGCTAACACTATCCATCCTACTTCTTTGGGTGGGATGGTTCGGCTTCAACCCCGGAAGCGTCCTGGCCTTCAACAGCTCAGCTATGGTCGTTGTTCTGACCACCTTTTTGGCAGCGGCCTCGTCGTTTCTGTCCATCATGTTCTTCCAATATTACCGGACGAGGCAGAACCCTGGTCTCCTATACGCTGTGAATGGAATACTGATGGGGCTGGTCCTCATAACTCCCCTCGCAGGCTTCGTCAGCCCCGCAAGCTCAGTCATACTAGGCCTCATTGGGGGCCCGCTATTCCTAGCCGGTGAGAAATGGTTCGCCAAGGCAAAATGGTTCTCGGACCCTGTCGGCCTACTTCCAGGCCATCTGCTAGGCGGGCTGTTTGGTGTCCTGATGATCGCCTTCTTCACACAACGCTCCTTTGCCGTAGCTTCTGGAACCCCAAGCTTACCAGACGGTCTTCTTTTTGGCGGAGGATACTCCGCTGTTCAACAGTTGGCAATCGAAGCCTTTGGGACAGCGATTGTCCTGATAACAGTCTTCGTATTGTCTTTCCTGACGGTAAGACTGATCAGTGTAGCGGTCCACGGAATTACTACGGACTACTCAAAGGAAAAGCTGGTATCCTAAAGTAATATCGTTCAGCCTATCATGTTCTTCACGATGCTTTCGGGATAGAATGGTTCCAGATCATCATACCCCTGGCCGGTCCCGACCAGCGTAACTGGAACTCCCATAACATAGGACAAAGAAACAGCACCCCCACCTTTCACGTCCGCGTCAAGCTTCGCAAGAATAATGCCGTCAATCTTCACAGCCTGGGAGAAGACTTTCCCTTGCTCCATGGCATCATTCCCGGTTAGAGCATCAACGACCAGGATTGTCAGGTCTGGCTTTGCCACCCGTACGATCTTCTTCATTTCCTCCAGTAGGTTCGTGTTCGTACCCATACGCCCAGCAGTGTCGATTAGGACTGCATTGACACTGTGGGCCCTGGCATAGTTGACTGCGTCAAAGGCCACAGCAGCGGGGTCTGCCCCGTACTGGTGCTTGATTATCCGGACTCCAACCCGGCGGGCGTGTTCTTCCAGCTGCTCGATTGCCCCAGACCTGTAGGTGTCGCTGGAGGCGAGTATCACCGTCCTCCCGCGCTTCTGGAGAATGTGAGCTAGTTTGGCAATGCTCGTGGTCTTGCCTGTTCCGTTAATTCCAACAAACACGATGATCAGCGGCTCTCCCGCAGCTTTCTTCTTCTCTATGAGCTCGAACACGTCCAAGTGCCCAGCTCTGTTGAGTACCGACAAGAGAACCTCTTCGAGGACCTCCTTTACTTTAGCCCTCGGATTCGAGAAACGGGCAAACTGCTCCTGCTTGAGCTTCTCCTTCAACTCATTACAGACATAATCCGCGACCGTGACCGCAACATCGCTCTCGATGAGTTCCAGCTGGAACTCTTCCAGGACCCTTTCCAGGTCCCCTCCTTTCAGCTCTGTTTTGGCGATACTATCGTAGAGTTTGGAGAATTGTTGTTTGAGCCGGTCAAACAATCTCTACCGACCCGCCGCCCTTCTTCCGCACCAGCTCCCCCAGCCTCTCGCGGTAGTCCTCCGTCTGGCCAATTATCTGGCTCAGCTGCTGCGTTACGCTGACGCGTGCCTTCTCGAGGTCGCTGCTCCTCAGACGGAGATCCTTTATCGAATCTTCAACGCTCTTCTCCACGCAAACACCAGCCCCTACCCCGATGATGATGTTTCCGGGGTCTGAGAGCTTTGCCTTCACAAACGACCCCGACCCAATAGGAATCAAAACATCACCGCCGTCCTCTTTCCCTCTGGAGCCTTCAAGGGTCGAAATAGCCGTCAGGGTCTCGGACAGGGCAGCCGACACCACGTCCAGCCTTGACTGCAAGATACGTGCTGAACCCTCGAAGAGCCTAATCTCCGTAAGAAGCTGCCTCATCTCCTCGTCGCCACTAGGTGCAGCGGGGGGCGCAGCCCGCTTCTTCGCCGCAGCCATCAAGCCTCAGCCGCCACCTCAGTTGACTCTTCAACACTGGTAATCGCGATCATGAACTTTCGAGCCTTGTGCCTGCTTCCTAGGTCAGAGTACAAAGTCTGCAGAGCATCCTCCTTCTTCACAGCCCTGATTTCCTTATGGAAGGGCAGCTTCTCGCCTCTCTTCAGAATCGCCCCTTTGATCTTGAATGTCTTGACTTGGCTCAACCGAGTTCCCTATTGGAGAACGGGTTTTTCGGAAGGCCCGATACTTAAAGGCCTAATCCGTCTTGAACACGCTGCTCACGGTCAAGAGTTCAGAGCCTAATGTGTGAGAGCCGACGACCGCTCCCTTCGAATTGACGACAAGCCCGCACTTTGGATACGGAACACCGGAGTTGACTGTTCCCGCGTATACCGGGACTCCGAGGGTCTCGCCAAGTCTCCTCTTTTCCTCGTCCCTAATCTTAGGGTTGGCCAAGACCCCGTTATTGGATGCTGTGGCCAGGGCTCCCACATGGGGCAGACCGGCTATCGTACCAGTGGAGTGTGGAACCTTCAACGCCTTGGCTATAGTCTCGACAGACTTGGACTTTAGCCGCGGGTCCAGCACAACGCCATAGTCATTGCACAAGACCAGGTTGCCGAGGGCGGTCTTGTTCTCCTTCAGGACGACCACAGGGACCTTGCTTCTCCTCAGTCTCTTCAACTCGTCTTTCGTAGTGATGTATGGTACGAGAATCGCGTTCGAATTACCTGTCACGTAGATGCCGACGAGCCTCGACTCTGCAATGCCAATGCCGTAGGGCTCGACTCCAAGAGTTTCTCTGTAGCTTGCCAGCTTCTTCCCAGACAACCCAGCAGGGAGAATGGCTATTCGTTCGTTGGCGAAGGAGAATATTCCTACGTTCGGGTCTCCGAAAACGTCAGAGAGTATGACAGGCACTAGTCACTTTCCCTCACCTGGAAAAACAATAACCCGCCCTTCCTTATCCTTCACCACTCGAACCCTAATCTTTCTAGGGGGCTTGCTAATTCCCCGCGCCCACAGCATACTGTTAGCCGCCTCGCTAATCGCCACATCATCAGTCTTCATACGACGGGCGACAAACGCTCGCAAAAACCGGACAGCTCGAGGCGTACGCTTCTCTCGAGGAGCCGTCCAAATACGGCGCAAGTTCAAGTCGTAAAACTTCTCCTCAACAATCTCAAGCTCTTCCTCCTCAGCAGCTTTCTCCGGTTTAGCCTCCTCCTTTACCTCTTCAACCTCCGCTTCCTCCTTCAGCTCCTCAACTTCTTCCCTCACAACCTCCTTGGCCTCCTCCGCCGGGGACGGTACTTCTAACCCGGCCTTGACAGGCTCAGGTCTTCCCTCTTCGACAGGCTCAACCCGTTCTAACTCCTCTACCTCTTTGGCCTCTTCTTTCTTCTTAGAGGTCTTCGCCTTCGCCTTCGCGGGCGGCTTCGTTTTTGGTTTCGTCTTCTTTGCCGCCTTTGTCTTCGTCTCCTCCTTAGTTTTACCGCGTGCCAATCATGTTACACCTTGATCTTCGTGCCTCGCCAGTGCCTTCGCTTAGGGTTCCTGCGGACCCGGCCACGGGTCCTGGCTACGACCCACGATGGGACAGGCTGCGCCTGTTTCAACGCGTGCGAGAGATGATGCTTTTTTCCTGACGGCTTATGACGCGCCACGGATCATGCTCTCCTGATCTTGATGTCGCGACGTTGCGACTGGAGTTGGGCGAGTGTCTTCTTCAACTGCTCATCGGTCACCTGGTTCTGGAGTCTACCAGACTGGGCAAGCTGAATCAGCTGCATCTCCAGCTCTTCCGCAAATTCCGGTTTCACCATGCGAATGTTCGTCAACCTCTGCCTCGCCTCTGGTGTGAGTATCTGTCTCAGAACGGACTGTTTCTGCCTCTCCACCTGTTGTTGTTGGGAGGTTCGACGCTGCTCGTCCAAACCAGCTCGTTGGTATTGAGCCAGTCGCCTTCGCCGTAGCTCCTCAAGCTCCTCATCCGTATACTCCTCAGACATCAGCTCGCTGCCTCACGCGGCCGAGCACGGTGCTCTTTCGAAATCTCACCGGCCACTTTGCTTAGCAGAGACATGCCCTGCCTCGTGAGTTTCCGGCCTTTCTTTCCCTCGACCGCCACGAGCTCCGCCTTCTGCAGCTGCTGCAAAGGTTCCCGGATTGCAGACCCGCCAGCTTGAACATGACGCTCCGGACGATTACCATGGCCCACATTCCCTCCGTACTCGACCCGTAGGCGCTGGACGCCTACCGGGCCGTGAACGTATAGCTTCCGCATTAGAGACGCGCAGCGTACATACCACCAGTCCGGGCTCTGGGGAGGGCGTTGACGGTGTGCTCCGGTCTTGGCAAACTCGGTCCAAGTCGGAGGCGTAATCTCGCCCACGCTCTCTTTCAGATGCTTCGCTAATCTTTGTATTAGTTCTCCTGCGGGTACCTCGTAGACGGTAGGCATCGGACATGTCCTCAATCGTTATTTTGAAATTTCTTCGGGGAAGGCGAGGCCTCCGTAATATAAGGCTTCAGCGAGAGCGACCCCCTTTTTCGCGGCGGATTCGTCAGGTAAGCCAATTGAACCTGACCGTTCTACAGGGCTCCAACATAAGCATAGACCTGCGATATGCCCATTTCTCTGAGAGTGGTGAACCGGCAATAACCGTCCACCAGCACCATGTCATCCCTCACTACGACCGGCCAAGTGACACCTCCAAAGGTTTCAAGGACAGTTCGAAGTTCTTCTCTGCGCTTCGCGAGCGAAGCCTGAAAGCTGTAGTTTCGCCGCTTGTCTGCAAAGTTCATGATTTCCGGATTCAACACGACATGAGCCGCCTCTGCAACTTCTAATCGCCAGCGGCGCCTGGAGAGGGTGCGCAGCCATTGATCCTCGTCAACGCTCCGGCCTTCCTCCTTAAGGTCCTCCTGCCATTCGCGTCTGAGGTTGGTGTTGATGAGGCCTCGAATCTCCTCAGGGTCCTCGGTTGCCCAGTAGGTTATTCCCTGGAGTCTTCTCAGGACTGTCAGTTTTCCCGCCTTGTGGTGTGAGCCAGACCTGGTGCTATGATTCTCTTACGGAAAGGGTACCTTCGCAGCGCGCCACAGGACAGACACGTGATCACGACTCTAGGATTTCCCGGTAGGACTCGGACACGGGCGTTTCGTCCAGGAATGAGAATCAATCCACACTTCTTGCAGATAAGACGTTTTTCTGAGCTTGGGATCCTGACCTTGGTCCGCATTGAAATTTTCTGGGCCAGCTCTACATACCGCCTTGACAGCCTTGGGTCCCGGGCCAGCATGTCCCGGGCCTGACGCAGGAGGATGTCGATTCTCTCTCTGGCGATGGCTGTGACAGCTGACCGGATCTTGTAGCCCCGCTTGTTCCTGCCCGCCATGTAAGATTTAACCCCGCGAGGCTTTGCTCGAACCTTGGTGTTCGTTTCTTGGCCCTGGTCCTAGTCCTCGCTGAGTCAGCGATTGAAACTGTTCCTAATGAAATAGCCGGTCACCCGGCTGTTCTTAACTGGGCGCACCGAAAACGAAAGGACCCGCATCGCCTAATCCTAGACCAGAACTATCATTTCGCTGCGATGCAGAAGCTGGGCCGGGCAGGTCTTCACCGGGGAAGGCCTGACATCGCACACTTCTGCCTCCTTCTAGCCCTCGGGTCCCCCCTGAACATGGGAGGCGACCTTCAATGCTACATCCACACATTGCAGGATAGAATCATCAAAGTAGACTCGAAAGCAAGACTCCCACGAAACACTGACAGATGGGTCTCGCTGCTTGAACAGCTCTACCAGGAGAAGGTCGTCCCGCCAACAGGACCCGCACTCCTAACACTGACGCAGGGAACTATCGCAAGCCTGCTGGACGAGCTTAAGGCCGACCTTGTGGTGGCTCTGACAACAGAGGGCGAAGCCCGACCGATGGAGGCCGTCGCAGCGAGACTTGCAGCCCACAAGAGGCCAGCACTGTTGATCGGAGGGTTTGCAGATGGCCACTTCTCCAAGCGGACCATGGGTCGAGTTAGCGAATCATACCGCATCGAGCGGCGAAAACTCGAAGCGTGGACTGTAACGGCCCGAGCAATTTACGACTACGAGCGAGCAACCCGCGCCCAGCAGCAGCCGGCTCAAAACTAGCCTTATTTAGACCAGAGCCGAGAATTTACCCTTACGAAGGTGTAGGAAACGTCCTCCGACATCGAATTCGTCAAACAGAAGAAAGCTCTAGAACTGCGTCGGAAGATGTTGCTGCAGCAGGGAAAACAGGCCCAGCAGACTTCAACGGAAACTTCTCAGCTCAAGACTGACCCGGGGGAAATCGTTCGCGGAATCCTCGCGGGCCGCGGAGTGGAAGTTTTGGAAACAGCACGACGCTACTACCCAGAACAGATTGCTGTCCTGGAACAGAGAATAGCAGAAGCAGTCCAGGCAGGGAGGCTGAAGGGCCCTGTGTCCGGCGAAGAACTGTACTCGTTTCTTCGAAGCCTGCGCCTCGACTTCAGCATGGACATCAAAATACGCGTTTCCGAAAAAGGCAGGCTGAAGACTCTCGAAGAAAAGTTCCGTGAGAGGAACTACTAGACGCGAACAAGCTGGTACGAATGAGAAGGTGGCTAAACGAACTAGTCCACCGGCCGAACTGGGCGAACCTCGGGCTTCGGGCTCAGGTCTTAGTCTCCGGCTTTGTTGTCATGGCCCTGGAGCTATTGGGAGGTCGCCTGGTTGCTACTTCTTTTGGAAACTCGATATTCGCATGGGGTAGCCTCATTGGCGTGGTCCTGTCAGGACTTGCCATCGGCTATTACCTAGGGGGGATTCTTGCCGACAGGTCTCCATCTGCAGAAAAATTCTCTGCGATAATCTTCACAGGCGGGCTCCTCGTTCTTCTAGTACCATTCATCAGCCCAGTTGCCCTGGCCGTATCCTTTTCCCTCCAGCCTGGAGAACTCGGAAGTCGACTTGGGCCCCTTCTCGCAAAGCATCCTGATACTTGGCCTTCCATCGACGGTCCTTGGAATGGTCTCTCCCTACGCCCTCAAGATTGCCACTCAGTCCCTTGCACGAATTGGAAGAGTGTCCGGAAACCTCTATTCCCTCTCAACCCTGGGAAGCATAATCGGCGCCTTCAGCGCGGCCTTCGTCCTAATTCCCCTCTTCGACCTTCGCAGCATTCTATTCGGAATGGGGCTGGCCCTGATGACAGTTGCGATACTCTGGCTGCCAAGGTTCGCCAAGGTTCTCACGCTGATTGCGGTTCTGATAGTTGCGACTCCCATAAGCGGCCCTCTGTCCTACGCCGCTGTATACTCGGGGTCCATCGTATACCAGGACGAAACTCCCTACAGCCACCTTGACGTTGTAGACCAAGGATCCCGGAGAATTCTCTACCTCAACGGGCTCCCTCACAGCGGCATGGACCTTACGGACCCGAACGTACTCGTCTTCGCCTACACAACCTACTTCCATCTGGGCGTTCTGGCCAACCCTGACATGGAGAGCGTGCTCTTTGTGGGAGGCGGAGGCTTTTCTGGTCCCAAGAACTTCCTCTCCACATACCCCAGCGTCTCGGTTGACGTTGTCGAGGTCGACCCTGACGTGATAGATGTGGCTCAACGCTACTTTAGCGTCCAACCCAGCCCCAGACTAGCCATCATCAACGAGGACGCCCGTATCTATCTGACGAGAACAGAGAAGGTCTACGACCTGATCGTCCTCGACGCTTACGCGAAAACCTACGTCCCCTTCCACCTAATGACGACAGAGTTCATGCAGATACTCCATTCACGACTGACTCCTCGGGGCGTTGTTGTCTCAAACCTCATTGGGTCCCTATCCGGCGACACCTCAGACCTTGTCAGGGCCGAGTACAAGACCATCACGCTCATAATTCCAAACATAGCGGTGTTCGCTACAAGCGGCTTTGTAGGGTCCGTGCAGAACATTATGCTGGTGTTCGCCAGGCCCGCAAGTCCGTCCTTGATTCAGCTCTTCGGGTCAGAACCGTCCACGGCCAACATTCCAGTTCCCCCCAACTACCTGAGCCACATGTACCAGGGACAGCTGCAGACAGATGACGTTCCCGTTCTCACTGACGGGTACGCACCCGTGGAGGACCTGCTTAATCCTGTCACCGGACGTCCTTACATTATCGAGCAGCAGTTCGGGCGCGTCGTCCCGGTAGTCCCGAGCGTACAGGGGAGCGGGGCAGTTGCCTTCCTGGGCATAGTTCTCGTCGGGGTCTCCTGGCTGGTTTACGTTTCCGACAGGAGACTGCGGTAGAGGGAGAAAGCTGTGAAAGCCGAAAAGCCGAATAGCTGACACAGATTCTTGATGTCAACACCTGTCGAAGGAAGTAATCCGATGGACTAGGGTTTGCCTTGCAGACACGCGTTGCAGATTTCACATTCTAGTCTTAGTGGAGACTCCATGTGGAACCTAGTACCCGCCGCCCTGTCGGGCGGGCACAGAACGTATTTTTTCGCTTCAACGCGTGAATAGTCGAGGTATCCTTGTCCGCGACAGAAGGGGCCTTCAACGTTCCGTTGAAGTGTAGCCCTGAAGAGCAGAAACACTTTGTAGACCCGGCCATGGCAGAAGCCAACAGGTCCAACTTTCCAGCAGCAATAGACATAGTCACGAACGGGCTGAACGCCCATCCCGCCTCGGAAGGCCTCCTGCTCCTCAAGGCGTATTTCGGCTACAAGCTTGCGGAGAACATGAGTAATGAACAGGTCTCCCTTCCAAGAGCCATCGAGTCCATTGGAGACGGGGTCCTCATGGTCGACGGAGGAGCCACTACGGCAATGCTGGGCCGGTTCCAGGAGATCATCAGGATCCTAGGTGAGTCAGGGGCCGCCATGGACGAGCTCTTACAGGTCAACCCTGGCAACCAGGAGGTCTTGGGGTTCAAGAGCTACATTGAGAGGAAGCTGCAGAAGCTTGGCCAGGAGTCGGAGAACATGCGCCTGACCTTTAGCAACAGCCACAGCGTGGCGGGTGGCTTCTGCGTCGGCTGCAGGCAGGGCATCAACTTCGACACCCAGAAGGTAGTCTTCCGGCGCGGATCAGTCGCACAGATGGAAGTATGGCACTTTCCCTGCTTCCAGAAACTAGGCAAGAGGAACTAGACAGCCCTAACCACGACGGCCTCCAAACTGGTCCCAGAGGAGTCGATGGCCAGCCTGGTTGCTTCAATTGCAAAGTCCCTGTGGACATAGCCAAGTCCAACAACCCTACCTCGTCCCGGGGAGAAGGCCGCGCTAGTCAGAAACCCAGCGTCTCTGCCGTCACTCACTAATTTCGCCCCAGAGTGGGGAGGAGTCTTTGCTTCAATCTCCAGCTGGACCAGCATCTTGTTGACTCTGCCGATATGGGTGGCCCTTGCGACCGTCTCTTGTCCCATGTAGCAGCCTTTTGTGAAACTGATCGCGTCTTTGAATCCCGCCTCCAAGACTATCACGTTCTCGTCCACGTCGACACCATACCTTGGCAAACCCATCTCAAGCCGGAAAACCTCTAGGGCCTCCAAACCAACGGGTCTGACGAGATCTCCCCCTTTCAACAGAAATCCCTGCCAGACCGCCTCCACTTCGTCCCGCGGTACGATAATGTCGTACCCGCCCAGCCCTGTTCTGTCTCTAGCGATGATAAGGCTGGGCCCAAGAGCCTTGGTAGACAGCGGTGTCAGGTTCGAGACCTCGACACCCAACACCTGCCTCATCACCTCTGTCGCCTTTGGGCCCTGCACTGAGACCTGTAGCAGGTCCTGGCTGGAGTCTTTCACCTGAACATCCTCTGTTATGATGAATTGGTCAAGGATTGCCTTGACCTTTGATCCTGGCGAGTCTCCCGTGTCTACCAACAGGTTGTTCTCCTGGTTGAAAATGTGCATGTCCGCCAGAACCCTTGCCTTCGTATTCAACAAGGCACTGC
>DATBWE010000013.1:0-4335 GCA_036514975.1 Bathyarchaeia archaeon | reverse complement strand
CACCCGGCCGAGCGAAGAGGTGAAGGCTGTCCTCAAGATCGTCGAGGAGGAGGCCCGGAAACTTGGAAAGGACAAGAGACTCCACACTCACCGAGTCAGGGTAAAGACACTCGGCAGAATCGACCTTCTGCCTGAGAGCCTCCGAGACACCCTGGTCCAGCTGGAGAATGAGACTCAGAAATATGACGGACATTTTCTCAATGTGGCGATCGCCTATACCGGAAGGGCCGAGATTGTTGATGCTACAAAGAAGATCGTGGAGGATTTCGGCCAGGGTCAATTGTCTCTGAAGCAGATTGACGAGGATCTGTTCCACAAGTATCTCTACACTGCCCACCTGCCAAACCCCAACCCGGACCTCGTGATTCGAACCTCCGGCGAGGAAAGGCTTAGTGGATTCCTGCTCTGGCAGTCGGCTTACAGCGAACTCGTTTTCGTAGACGTCTACTGGCCAGAATTTCGGAGAATAGATTTTCTACGCGCCATCAGATTGTACCAGATGAGAAACCGACGTTTCGGCCGGTGAGATTGATATGCCGAGATGCCTAGGCCTATTATCCAGTACCATGCCCAGGGTCTCGTAACGACTAGGACCCCTGAGCCCCAGCCTTGGTGCACATTAAGAGGATCGACATTCGCGGCTTCAAGACCTTCGCTAAGAAGGTCTCCGTCAGCTTCGACAGAGGCTTCACTGTTATCACAGGGCCCAACGGCTCGGGAAAGTCCAACATACTCGACGGCCTGAAATTCGCACTGGGAGAGTTGAGCCCCCGAGAGCTGAGGGGGAGAAGCCTCTCCGATCTCGTTCACAAGTCACAAGGAGAAGGAGCCCACTCAGCCCACGTAGCCGTCCAGTTCGACAACGCCGACCGCAGGATACCGGTAGAGTCGGACCTAGTAACGATATCCAGGGAGTTCTCCAAGGGAGGAGAGGGAATCTACCGGCTCAACGGCCGCCGCCTCTCACGAAAACAAGTCCAGGACATCCTAAGCTCTGCCGACATTCAGGTGACCGGTTTCAACCTCATCGCCCAGCACGCCATTACCCGACTTGCCGAGATCGGGACTGAGGAAAGGAGAAGGATACTGGAAGAGCTCGTTGGAATAGGAGTCTTCGAGACGAAGAAGGCAGAGGCCAAGCAACAGCTCCAGGAGGCGGATGTCAACCTGAAAGTCGCTGCGGCACGGGTCGACGAAGTGCGAGTTCGAATCGAACAACTCGAGCGCGAGCGGAACGACCTACTCCGCTACAACCTCCTGAAGAGAGAAGTGAACGAGCAGCAAGCCCGAATCCTATCAGGACAGATTGCAGGCCTAGAAGAGAAACGGTCCTCAATCACACAATCTTTCGACCAAGAACAACGTAAGCTAGATGAGATTCGACAGGAGAGAGAAAATCTCACCCGGCAACGAGCCAAGGTCGAGGACGAAAGGCGTCGCTTTGAGGAAAAAACCGTAGCCAAAGGAAGCCAGGAACTATTCGAGATAGAGAGAAAAATCGCGGAAACAAGCAGCGAAATCATCAAGGCCAAAACAGAAGCTGAAACCCGCAAGACCCTCCTGGCTACAAGGACTAAACAGAAGGACGCTCTAGTCAAAGAATCAGAAGGTCTCGAGTCCAGCTTCAAACTCCAGTCCAACTCCCTCCGCAGCCTAGCCGGCCGGAAGACACAGCTCGAAACGCAGTATTCAGAATCAGCGGAGGCCGCGGACAAACTGACAGGGAACCTCAAAACCGCCCGGGAATCGCTCTCCCAGGACACCAAAAAGCTCGAACAGGTCCAGGACGAAATCGACGGCGTAGTCCAAGAACTCTCTCAGCTCACCGCCTCGAGCAAAGGCAGTTCGACAAAACTTGACCTCACCGCCGGACACCTCCAGACCTTGGAGACACGCCAGCACGAATTCGCTCAGCTAGCTGACGAACTAAAGAAGAGAGTCCGAGAGATGGACCGGCTGGAGAAGGAGGAGGAGAAACGTCTCCAAACCGTCGAGGAGAAGGCAAGGCAGTACACGTCCCTCAAAGGCCAACGCCGAGAAGAGATTGACGAGGCCATCGACGTCGCCAAGAAAGCAAGAGTCACAGTCGTGGAGTTCAACACCCAGCGAAATCTAGCAGAGAGTCTCCAGGCCGAGGAGCGGGCGATTGAAAGGATTGAAGAGATGGCCGATGAAGGAGCCATCAAAGGTATCCTAGGAACGCTGAAAGACCTTGTCAAGTTCAATGAAGAGTACAGCAAGGCAGTGGAGGCAGCTAGCGTCGGATGGATGCGGGCAATAGTAGTGAAGGACCTCTCCGTGGCCATCAAGTGTGTCGAGAGTCTCAAGAGGAGCAAGCTTGGACGGGTCAAGATAATTCCGCTCGTTGACATGGAACTGGAAGAAGGCGACCTTGACTACGAGGAAGCCGCAGGGATCATAGGACCCCTCTCCAGAGTGATAAAGTCCGACAAGGCAATCGCCCCCGCGGTCCAGTTTGTCTTCGGAGACACGCTACTTGCGAACAATCAGAGGGCAGCTTTCCTGAGCGCCGCCCGCGGCAAGAGATGCGTTGTAACGAGCGGAGACTTGTATGAGCCTGGCGGAGCACTCGAAAGCGGCTACTACCGGGCGCCATTCGACTTCTCCGCACTGGTCCCGCGTCCAACTGTTCTAGAGGGCCTTGAGAAGACCGTCAAATCGCTTGAGTCGATAGTGCAGAGACAACGGTCGGATGTCGATAGGCTAGAGGAGGAGATTGACAGATTGAGAGAGGAGAGAGTTTCGACGAACAAGACTAGAGAGGCTCTGGCTCGCGAAATCGAAGCCGCCCGCAAGAGTCTAGAACGGACCCGGGAATCTCTTCAGACAACAAAGCGCAGAATAGACTCGCTCCGCGGCTCGATGGATCACGAAAAGCAGCTGCTGGATGGGATGGTGGAAAAACAGGCCGCGGTGAAAAGTCAACTGGCGGTTCTGGAGGAAGAAAGAGCGAAACTCAGGGTGCAAGCCCGTCAGAAATCTCTCGCGGCACTGGAACAAGATCGAGACCGGGTAACCGCGGAAGCAGAAGTTCTCCTGCGAGAGAAACTGGAGGTGGAGAGCAAGCTGGCGTCCATACAGGCGAGTCTCGACACTCTAAGACCCAGCTTCGACCAGGTAAGAATTCAGCTGTCGTCGCTACAGTCAGAGGCCCGCAAAGAAGAAGCGGGAGTTAAGGACGCTGTTGAAAGAGGGGAAGCTCTACAGCGAGAAATGAAAGAGCTTCAGGCCGAGAAGGAGCGGATTGTCAAGAGCCTCGGCTCGGTCGTGTCCGAACGGCATAGGTTTGAGGTTGAGTTTGGTGAGGTCGAGAAGGCCCTGAGAGGTCTACTTGAGAGAATGGACCCGGCTAACGCCGTCGTTTCCGACCTGAAGGGGAATCTGAGAGAGGTCGAGGCACAGCTGGCCATGCTTTCGTCCCAGGTCCGAAGCCTCGGGTTCGAGACTCTACAGCAAGTACCGCCTGAGCTCGCGAGGGAGGCTGAACAGCTCAAGCGTGCTCTGCAAGAGGAGATGGACGAAATCGGCGCGGTTAACCAGCTGGCAGTTCACCAGTACGAACAGCAGAAGGACGGTTACAAACACCTCTCGGTCAGGATTACAGAACTAGAGAGGGAGAAGCTCGCGATTCTTGATTTCATGAACGAGCTCGATCGGAAGAAGCGGGACACTTTCATGGATGCTTTCAACAGGGTCAACCAGACCTTCCAGGAACTGTTCAGCGAAATGACAAGCGGAGGGGGAACAGGAAGAATGGTCCTGGAGGATTCCGATAGCCCGTTCACCGGGGGCCTCGACGTACTACTACAGTTCCCCGACAAGCCCGAACTCACGATGGGAAGCGCGAGCGGCGGTGAAAAGTCCGTCGCGACAGTCTGCTACTTACTGGCCCTCCAGCAGATCCATCCGATGCCGTTCTATGTGATGGACGAGATTGACGCTCATCTGGACGTGATTAACACGAAGCGTCTCGCAACACTTGTAAGGTCTAGGAGCAAGGGGTCCCAGTTTATCGTCATATCGCTTAAGGACACGACAATCTCGAAGGCGGAACGGGTCTACGGGGTCTTCAACGAGAAGGGGGCCAGCCAGGTTATCTCCCTACCTGCTCGCGGAGAACCGAATTGACTGAGACAGCGGAACAGTACTGGCTGAAGCCGCCGTACGCGGTCCTGTTCGACCTTCTGCATTTGCACCGGGTAAAGCCCTGGGATGTTAACCTCGCAAGCATTCTCTCAGAACTCTTGAGCGAGATGAAGGGGCGGGGATTCATTGACTTCTCGGTTTCGGGAACTGCCCTTCTATCGTCGGCGG
>DATBWE010000012.1:0-4683 GCA_036514975.1 Bathyarchaeia archaeon | reverse complement strand
GAGCTGCTTCAACACCTGCTCCAGTTCTGCGGGCTCTAGGTCGCGAAACGGGTATGAACGCTGCACCACTCTCGCGAGCTCCTCCATCGTCATCCTCCTCATCTGAAGAAGCAGCCCCACAATCTGGTGGGCTAGGACGTCAAGCGCCTTCTCGTGGATGACCGGACGCTCCAGTCGGCCTTCTCGCGCCCGCTTGACAAGAATCGCAGACTCTAGAATGTCGTCCGTCCCGATAGTCAGCACCACTCCGCGAGACGTTCCCTTCAAACTGTGTCCGCTGCGCCCGATCCTCTGGACGAGGCGTGTTGTCTCTCGGGGCGAGGTGAACTGGACGATAAAGTCCACCGACCCGATGTCAATGCCCAGCTCGAGGCTGCTTGTGCAGATCAGCGCCTTGAGCTTTCCCTGTTGGAACTCCTTCTCCCCCTCTTCCCGGACTTCACGGGACAGGGACCCGTGGTGAACCCTCACTCGCTGGCCAGCGCCGAGCGCCTGCAGCTGCGCCGCCAGCGCCTCTGCCTGCTCCCGCGTATTCGTAAAAACAAGAGTCGACTCATGACTCTCGATCAGTGTTAGAATGCGCCTGGCCCTGGCCACGGTGGAGGCTGGTAGGCCGAGACGGTCTCCCTCCTTGTGGTCGACATCGCCAGGCTGGGCGCTGCTAACGCGGACTTGGAGTCCACGGACCTCGTCAGACCGCAGAATCGACACCTTCCTATCCCGTCCCACCAGGAACTGTCCGATTCTCTCGGGTTCGCCGATGGTGGCGGACAGTCCGATTCTCTGAAACTCTATCCCGGTAAGTTCGAGCAGCCGTTCCAGCGCGACCGACAACTGTACCCCTCGCTCGTCAGTGGCCAACTCGTGAACCTCGTCCACGACGACCCATCTTACCGACCGCAAATGCTCCCGCATCCTTCTCCCGATCAGAATGGCCTGCAGAGTCTCGGGGGTCGTGATCAGCACGTCTGGCGGGCTGCGAGCCTGCATGGACCTGGCGCTTATCGGCGTGTCTCCATGTCGAACCTGAATCCTGACATCGAGTTCCCGGCCCATTTCTTCCAACCGCCTCAACAGGTCACGGTTCAACGCCCGGAGCGGCGTGACGTACAAGACCGAGATTCCACGGGTCTTCTGTTCCGACCGCGTTTCGAGAAACCTGTCTAGAACAGGCAGAATCGCCGCCAGGGTCTTCCCGGTCCCTGTTGGCGCGATCAACAGAACATTCTCACCCCTTAGAATGGCGGGAATCGCAAGCTCCTGTATCGGGCTGGCTTCGAGAAAGCCCTCTTTCTCCAGCCGTCGTAGAACAGGGGGTTTGAGAACGGAGAAAGCTGACGCAGGCATCCGGGGCACGTGCGAGAACTAGTACCGTCGGTTATTCTTCGGGTTTCTCTTTCTTCTTCTCTTCAGGCCGCTCATAGGCGATGTAGATGAAGATCAGGATGACCGTGACGAAGCTGAGAATGTACAGCAGCAGCTGAATCAGTTGAAATGTCGATTCTGGGAGTCGATAGGACATCGATTACCGCCCGGGCTGATTTCGACTCGCGGACGTTCGCCCGGGCTACTAAAACCTTCAGGTCCGATCGGCCCCGGCAGGTTTCCACCGGGCAGTCACAACTTCATAGTCTACGTCACGTAGACTGTCACTGCGATGTCTACCGGTGGCCTCGGCCAATTGCTGCGCGATCAGGTGGTAGCACAGTTGCTTCTTCCTGCCCATCACTCGGAAATAATAGTCGTCGCATGTGCAGAACATGCTCTCAGGGAGAACCTGGTACTCTCCCTTTCGGCCTGCCACGGCCCAAACTGTCCGCCCGCTAGGGCCGAATTTGAACCTGCTAACTTTCCCCTCCTCCACCAGTACGAGTGCTTGGTCTGACCGTTTCTGAAAGGTCTGGGACAGGACAGTCTTCATTTCATCCGTCAGTGTCCCAGCCTGGCGTAGGTCCCGGCAGACCTTCTTGAGCACTTTAGTCTCCGGCAGCGTCTCTGGCGATTCCTTTCCCTGCCAGGTAATAGAATAGGGTCCTGAATATGTTTTCATTAGGGACAAGCCCACCACCAGGCAGGAAGTGTCCGGTCCTGTGCGGAAGCGTCACCGTCAAACCTGTTGCTGACCAGCCGGCCCTGCTGCTCGAAAAGGGCGACGAGAGGGTACTGGTCATTGCTGACCTTCATCTGGGCTGGGAGGTAACCCTGGCCCGCCAGGGAATACACGTGCCGTCGCAGGTTCCGCGGCTGCTGGACAGGCTGCGGAAGATCCTCGAAGACACTCACCCGCAACAGCTTGTCCTACTGGGTGATGTGAAACACGCTGTTGCTAAGGTGGAGCTGGAAGAGTGGAAGTACGTTCCCGAGTTCTTCGATAGGCTTGTCGAGCTAATACAAAACGTCCAGGTCATTCCCGGAAACCATGACGGGAACCTTGAACCCCTGACGCCTCCTGTCGTGAAGATAGCGCATTCTCACGGCATCACTATCTGGGACAGTATAGGGCTGTTCCATGGGCATGCGTGGCCCTCCCCGTCGCTACTAGGCTGCGAGTACTTGGTGATGGGTCATCTTCATCCCGTCGTGGTCTTCAGGGACCCGCTCGGGTTCAGGATCACTCGCCAGGTATGGGTCCGGGCCAAGACTGATGGCCAGAAGCTCGCGGAGGGAGTCCTGAAACATCAAGACGTGAAGTTCGAAGGAAATTCCCTTGAGGCTTTCAAACAGAAATTCGGGACTGCTGTCTCTAACGCTGAGTGTATCATAATGCCTAGCTTCAACGACTACCTTGCAGGCCAGCCGGTCAACCGCAGCCAATCGGAAGGCCGGTCTGACCTTCTGCGCGAGTACATGGGGCCGGTCCTCCGTTCGGGAGCCGTGGACTTTGAGAACGGTGAAGCCTACCTGTTCGATGGGACATTTCTAGGAAAGATTGCGGACCTGCGACAGCTCGCACCCTAACTAGCGTTGCCGCCTAAGCGGCTACTAGCGTTGAGTGGAGCTAGTTCTCTTTCGGAGCCATGGAGGCCAGAAGCTTCCAGAGGTCTGTTCCGCCGTTGAGCTTCGCAATGTCTCTCAACAAGTCATAGTAGGACCTGACGTGTTTCCTGCCGTCTCGAGCATTGTACAGGTTAGGGTTCGCGTACATTGTCTGTACTGGCTCGTGGTTGTACATTGGGTAGGAACGGTCTCCGAGGCCGAGTTCTCCGAGTTCCTGTGCGAGGAGGCCATCCTTGCGCTCTACAGCCTTCCGGCCCTTTCTCTGGCGAAGACGGTCCTTTACCTGCCTCCCGGCTATGCGGCAGTCCGCGCTGCAGTATTTTTCGGAGAACCAGCCTAGAAACTTGCGCTGGCAGACTACACACGTCCTTAGCATTTTCTTGTCGGCTTGTGACAACAATTGTCTCCTGAAGCAGTGGCTACGCCATGTTACTTGGTGCTTAGTACTCCTCGGGAACTAGTATAAAATCTGGATAGGTTGGACAAAGGCAAGAACATGCATCTGCTCAATCTTCAATTGCACTTCCCGTTTGTTTCGAGTCCCTATTGGTAAAGAAAGCGTATTAATGCGCCGGGTTTCCGGGCCGGAGCAAGGGGCTGTCGGCTAGAAGACCCGTCAAGGGTCCGGCCAACCAGGTCTAGAAGACTTCTGGTCTAGACAGGCCGCGTGGCTTGGGAGCGCTGTTGCCAGGAGCCCACGAAATCGGCGGTTCAAATCCGCCCAGCCCCACCACAGGTTTGAACCGTATTTGGTTCAAACCCGAAGACCACAAACTTCACCCGGGATTTCCAAATTTCTGGAAGGATCACTGGCATCGTCGATGTTGCGGGAGGCCTCACTCAATGGAGCGAGGGCCCCGTAGCTGGTCTCAAGGAGTACTTCGACATGCTCGTCGGCATTTTCAAGATGGCGCAGGAATGGAAAGCCATGCGGATGACATTTTCGAGTACGAGTGGAGTGTAGCTCGGGCTTCCGGGACCACTGAATGAGGAGCACCCCCTTGTTCTTCAAAGTCCCTTCCCCATTATTGCGTGTCAGAAGATTGTCGAGGTGGCCACCAGTGAGTTCGCAAAGGCGACCGGTATCAGCTCCATCTGCGTTCGATCATTGGGAATGTACGGTCCATTTCAGGACCCCGCACAATACAGCCTCGCGCCACGATTAGTCCATGCGGCTTTAAACGGAAAACCCCCGAACCTCAAGAACATATTTTTGGGTAACGCGGACGATGCAGTAGATCTGTGCTACATCAAGGACGTGGCCCCCGCCATCGCATTGCTTCAGACCGTAGAGAAGCTCCAGTACGACCGTCTACAACATAGGCTCAAGTAGGCTCACGCCGAATAGAGAACTGAGTGGAAGCGATCAAGAGAGTGGTCCCGAATTTCAAAATGGACCTTCCTCCGGGCATCGACAAAGTTGAACTTGCCATCTTCAGAAAGAGTGCAAATAGCCTTCTGCGCCTTGATTGTTCGTGTGTCGAAATTAGAGAAATTCTACATGAACCCTGTTGGTCTAACGAAAGCATAGAGAATCCCTGATTCTTCGACAATCTTTTGCGCTCTTCAGGTCAAGCTCAGGTTCCGCAGATTAGCGCTAGCAGTCAGAATCCCGCAGTGAGTATCACGATGAACCCGGACGATAGGATACTCAGCGGTCGTAACATGGTTTATCCTGGGGGCCCC
>DATBWE010000011.1:0-7084 GCA_036514975.1 Bathyarchaeia archaeon | reverse complement strand
TACGTGGTCAGCGCGGACCTCTGCAACTCCCCGAACCTTCTAACGAGAATCATAACCGCCAACTATCTGACCGGCCACGACACAATTCAGGTAGTGTCCGGGAAAGAACTCTCCAAGCAGCATCTGGAGGAAGTCAGGGCGGCAAGCCGCCGGCTAACAGGGCTCGGAATCGTAGAGCAGAACCTCCGTTCCGTAACACTGCAAAGCTTTGTGGACCCGACCAAGTTCCCAATATACGGGCTGATGCGCCGTTTACAGATAATTCTCAGCTCTATGATTGAAACAGCGGTCAAGGCGGTCGTGGAGTGTCGTCCAGCGCTCGCCGAGGAGGTTCTTCACATGGAAGAGGAAGCAGACCGCATCTACTGGATGATCCTTCGCCAGATCCTGCTCGCTGTTCTCGATAAGAGAGTCTCGAAGGAGGTTGGAATCGAAGGCTCAATGCACGTCGTCGGCAACAGGGTAATTGCAAAGAGTCTGGAGCAGATGGGTGATTTGGCCTCGCAAGTGGCCCTGGAAGCACTCAGGCTAAAGAGTGATGCGAAGAAGATTAACCCAGCGCTGATCAAGGGAATCGTCGATTTCAGCGACAGAGTCCGCTCGCTCATTGAGGATTCTTTTAACGCGTTGATGAAAGGCGATGTGAAGAAATCCAACGAGGTCATCGAACGGGTCGCAGAATGCGAACAGCTAGAGAGGTCGCTGACTGCTGACTTGATGCGAAATGTCAAAGAGGTCAATCTAGCTGTGGGTCTCCGGTCGATCATCTGGGACGTCGGCCAGATGGCGAAGTACTCTGAGGCGATAGCGGAGGTCGCGATTAACCGCTACATCGAGGTCCCGAGCCCTCACGTCTTATGGGAAAAAGTCGAGGCCCACGAAGCTCGGCCCACAACGCCCCGTAAGGTAGAGGCTAGGCTGGCTTAAGGCTGGGCTCGACACTACAGCTACGGTAGCAGCGGCTACTTGGCCTTCTGGCGTATCTCAGCCAGTTCCCTTTCGATAGCAACAATCCTCTTGGGACAGTTCGGGCAGAACGCGGGTAGTTGAGAGTAGATGTTTGAGGTCATCTGGAGCAGGGGCTGAATCATCTGGCTCATAGCGGCCGCACCAGGTTCCGTTGGCAACACCTTCGACCTCTGTTCCAGAGCATTCATCTTCCCTCCCATAATAACAAGCACCGGACATTCGCCGAGTCCGTAGACGCACTGAGTTTCAGAATCTGAATCCAAGATTCGTCACCTTCAGTGCTCAGAATAGGTTGATTAATACTTCCTCCTTCCTCAGCGACTACCAGCCGAGGGATGACTGCAATGCCACACAATGATACAACAGTGCTGATAGACGCTAGAGTGGCAGGCGTTTCAGGGGACAAGTATCTTGGCGCACTTCTAGACCTTGGGGGAAGCACTGCCCGTCTCAGGAAGGTAGGCAAAGCTGTGCAGGAATCTCTTCCCGGGACGAGAGAAGTAGATGTGCAGGCTCGTGACGTGGAAAGAGGAGATATCGCTGCCAAACTAGTAACGGTCACCTCGAAGGAGGACGTTAACAAACGGAGAGGAGAGGCCTTGCGAAAAGCAGTCCAAGACTCTTCTCAGAGACTTCACCTGTCCTCATGGGGGAGCAGGTTCGCCCTCTCCACGATCGACACATTGCTGGAAGCAGAGTCCCGCGTTCACCGCCACTCTGCGAAGGATGTGGAATTGCACGAGCTGGGGTCCGCAGACACCTTGGTGGACATTATCGGCGTCGCGTCTCTTGTAGAGGAGGTTGGGCTTGCAGACGCTACATGGTGGTCAACACCGGTCGCGGTGGGAGGAGGAGTCTCCCATTTTTCCGGCAGAGACTATCCTAACCCACCGCCAGCAGTTGCTGAAATTCTCCGGTCAAGGAAGTTTCCTATGAAGGGCGATGCTGTCAGACAGGAACTGAGCACGCCGACAGGCGTCGCGATTACCGTCAACCTTGCAAGCAAAGTTGTAGATTCGTTCCCCTCATTCTCTCTTGACAGAATCGGGTACGGCGCCGGCTCCAAGGAACTCAGGGAGATTGCAAACGTCCTTCGTCTACTGGTTGGGAAGAGTTCCATGGCGTCCCATTCCCACGATGCGGTTGTGGTACTTGAGACAAATCTGGACGACGTGACGGGGGAAGTTGTCGGGCACGCTGCTGAGCGGATTATGGCTGCCGGAGCACGCGATGTGAGCATCACACCCGTCTTTATGAAGAAGAACAGGCCCGGCCACTTGATTTCCGTCATAACGGACGAGGGAAAAGTCGAAGAGATGGCCGGGATTCTCATGGAGGAAACGGGCACCCTTGGGGTGCGGGAAATTCCAGTCCGACGTCACATCGTGCTGAGGACCACTAAGAGGGTCTTAGTTGACGTTAAAGGAAAGAGATTTCCAGTTTCAGTCAAATCCGCTCTTGACAAGAGAGGAAGGGTACTGCGGGGGAAGGTTGAGTACGAAAACAGACGAAAAATCGCGACCAAATTGGGTCTGCCGTTGAGAGAAGTCACTAGCAAATTTGGAAAGAACGGCGCCAGGAAGTAGCTATGCACAAGCTACATTCGAGACGGTTTGACACACGAAAGCTTGCTCTCACCGCAACTCTGGCGGGAATCTACGCTGTCTTCCGACTTATTCCTCTGTCCAAATTCGTCGGCCTACCAGGGACCCTTACCGCTAGCGGAATGGCTGTACCCATTCTAGCACTTCTTCTCGACCCCGCTCTTGGAATTCTCGCCATTATCATTGGTACAGTGATAGGGTTTGTTTCACCCAATAACCTGGTCCGATTTGCAGGGCTGGACTTTCTCCCCGGAGCCGTGAACCTTCTGATCGTCAGTCTTGCGATCAGAGGCCGACGGGGCATGACCTCGCTGCTTTTCTTGGGGGTGATTCTGGCCTTCATAGCGACTCCTCACACCACTGTTTTTGTCGGCAGCGACCTTTGGAGTCCTCCGCTCCCCTACTTCTGGTTGCACCTAGCTGCCTTCTTTCTGCTGATTTCTCCTCTATCAAAGAACATTCCCGTCCGACTAAGCTCCGAACGCTACCGGGACGTGGTAATCGCAATAGCCACGGTTGCCTTCGCGGGTACAATGGCTGAGCATTTGACAGGAGGTGTGTTATTCGCTGTTTTCTATCCATCTCTTGCTGAGGCATCGTGGCGCTTCATCTATTTTCCGTGGTATCCAATTGAACGGGCGGTCATGGTGGCAGGTGCGGTGCTAGTATGTTCTCCTGTCGTGAGGAATGTGAGAATCATCAGAGAGAGCGTGGTTCTTGAGAGGATTCTCTCAAAGATTTCCCGTAGGGAAGCACGATAAGCGAAGGTCTAACTGGAGCGAGCTAGAGCAATTTTCTTGCACGCTTCGGTTTTGCCCTTTTACCCGCTGGTTTCGATCTGCTTGAAACAGCGCTAGGTCTTGAGGACGCTAGGGCTTCCTTCCTAACTAATTCTGAAAACCTGTCAGCTCCAGTTGCAAGGGAGGCGAGTGCAAGGCTCGTGGTCTTTGCTGCAACTGACCCGAAGGCAGCTGCAAGTCTCAGGCCAGAGCTGAAGGCAGCTAACGCTACTTCTTCCGCAGTTTTGATGGGGTCGCTTGAAGCCGAATCGTTTCGTCTGCGGGGTGGAGAAGGTGTTTGAGCCGCCAAGTCGGGCCTATTCGCCCTCCTTCTTCTGCGAGCAGACTTGGCCAACGAGGTCACGATAGCTGGAATCCGACTCTATTTAAAATGGGAATAGCCACGTGCACATGCTAGGATTAAGTAGTCGAGCATTCTACCGAGAATGCTAACAGGGAATTCGGGGAATTTCGACATTGCCAATACCGAAACCCGGTTCTGAAGTAGAAGCGGAGATTTTCGACTTCTTCAAAGAATACGACCCATCGTCCGCGTACATCGCCGGCCTGAAAGACTACGCTGGAAAACTCTTCATTCCTTCCAGGAGAAACCTGGAAAGGTTCTCACGAAGGGCGGACGAGCTAAGGCTGAAGGCAGAAAACGATGCTCAGCTCAAACTTCTAGACTCGCTTGCCGCGGCGTACACTCTCAGCGAGCCCCAGGCCACCCCCGAAGGCATTCTCGGTGCCTACTTCGGTTACATGGTCAAGGAGGGAATCATACCGTCCCACATGCGGCCTCTGACCCGTAACGCAGTCAAGGCGATGGAAACGGCCGTTGCAGAAAACGCGGGAAAGGCCTGGCCGGTAGGTCTTCGCATGCTGACGCTCATACGGTGCAATGGTCTGCAAGAGATTATTCGGACTATCAAGAAGGAGACCAAGGATAAGCAGCTGAAGGAAGGCCTTGACGACCTAGCCCAGCTAACGAGAAAGTACGGCTCCATATTCCGCGTCAAGGGGTTCAAAGAAGGATTCGACGATGTCTACAAGGTCATCAAGAAACAGGGCTGTGAAATGGGACGCAGCAAGGTCTACGCGGCCGCCATACGCAGGCTCTGGGACTATCCAGAGACTCCGGGAGAGGTGGAGGAGAAGGGCCTCAAGTATCTCGACAGGGAACTGCCCCGCTTCCAGAGGCTCACCAGACAGCTAGCTGGCAAGTATGGCGTTGCGGCCAGGCCTGAGGTGGTGTCGAAGGCCATCAAGGAGAAGCGAGCCATTAAACCGAATGAGATTGTTCCCTTCATCAACGAGCTGCGCAAGAAAGTTGTCAGGGTTGTCAACAAGACGATTGTAAGAGTGAACCCGAAATACGACACTAAGGTCATTGAGACGCCCCCGTACCTTTCAGGAATATTTCCCAGCGGGGGGGCCTTCTCCTACGATGCTTTCACTGACAAGCCGAAGGAGATCTTCCTGACCACCACCGACCCGCGCCGCGACCCCTCTGCGGTGCCAGGTGAGATTCTCAACCTTCTGATCCACGAAGAGTACGGCCACTGCGTACACGCGTCCAACTCGACAGAAGCCTACGGGGCAAAGCCCACCCTGATAGACCTGCTATGGTCCCCCCTTAGCTGCATGTCAGAAGGAATTTCATTCCAGAGAGAACTGGAATTCCAGAAGGTGATGGAAAAGCTCCAGGACGGCAAAGGGCTGGACAAGGACGAAAAGTCCCTCATGCAGTTCTTCGAGAAACACGGCGGGCTAAAGACTTGGGCCGAGGAGTACGAGTTCTACACCTGGATGTGGCGCATAGTAAGGTTCCTGAGGATAATCGGAGACGTCAGGATAAACACGGGCAAGCAGGGCCTGAGGGACTTCATAGACTGGGCGAACAAGAAGACTGGGCTCGCCAAGAGCACCGTCTACTACCAGCTCTTCCCGGCCCACCAGGGAATAGGCCCAGGCTACGCGTCAACCTACGCCATCATAGGCGAGAGCATACGCGACATCCAGAACAAGGCCCTACGCAACGGGAAGAAGCTCATCGACCTCAACACGTACGCCTGCTCGATGGGATTCCCGGCCAGAACCATCTTTGAAAAACGCCTAACAGCGTTCGCGAACAGCTAGCCAGCCTAACGAGGGCCCTGCTAGGACCCAAGGTTTCTCATTTGAATGGTCAGCCTCAATCCACGTGCCCTGAGTCGCGACAGGATGAAACCGAACAGCCGCGGGTCCTGACCAATCTTTTCAGGCGTGACCACCCCCTTCCACGGCACCCTCTTTCGCCCTACCAACAGGGCGGTGGAGGTACAAGGGTAGGCAGTTGTTCGTGCCATAGCCGACACTCCATTCTTCCTGTCAAACCAGTCCAGCATCTGATACCTCAGAAGGACCCGTTTTCCGCCCAAGCGGCCTTCTACCTCCACGAGGAAGGCTAACAGATCCTCTGGTGCCCCTACGCCGAACGCGGACCTGAGAAGCTCGATACTCAGCATCCGCGGTTCAACCTCGCCTCCATCAACCCTCACCCTTCGCTGGTTGAAATAGCCCAGAGTTCTCAGAACATTCATCATCTCTGCATGGCCCGGATAGCGCAGCGTCAACTCGTGCATTTCCCTCACTCGCGGGAAGCTCCTAGGAAGGGTCCCCAAGCCGTCAGTGAGAAAATACTCTAGCCTTCCGACATTGGGAAAATTCAGGAAGCCTCTCCCGGAGAGCGGTTCTACCATCTTCCGCCTGCCTCGTTCTATCACATGAACAGGCCTTGTGTACTCGTTAACCACGTCCTCAAGGGAGAATACGACACGGTAGTTCAGGGGTGGAACAGGTTTCTGCGGTAGGCCCCCTACGAGTATCCGCACCGCCCTTACGGTCTCAAGTCTCCTGAAAGCATCCCCTACGCACAGGTTCGTGAGACCAGGAGCGACACCGCATTGCGGGACAAGCACGCAGTTACCGGCGACTGCTGATGCGTGGAGGGTAAAAGGGTCCTTTGGCGTATATGATATGTCCACAATGTCGCATCCCTGCTGTACAGCCTCTTGGAGCATTTCGAAACCAAGCCTGCCAGGCAGTGCACCGCAAACGATGTCTGCAGCGTTCATTAGCCGAACCAGGGTCTTTCTCTGGCTCAGGTCAGTCCTTACCGTTTCGACCTTCGGCCACTTCTTCACTCGTGCGAGGCTCTCTCTACTTGCATCTGTCGCAGTAACAGAATCAATTTCGTTTGCCCGCGATAGGTCCCGAACGATCTCTGATCCCACTTTGCCGCAGCCAACCACCAGCACTTTCAACGACGGTTCGACCCGAGCGTTCCGGCAGCGTTCTTAAACTATGTAGACTGTCGTGTCTCGGATTGGACAGTCTAGGCGAACATGGACCTGATGCCCTCCGCAGCAATTCTAGGGAGAAGCGAAACGAACTGTCTCTTTCTCAGGAATCGTGATATAATCTGGCCCTGAAAGTCCATGTCGGCAAATTCCTCGATTTCACCGACGTGATTTCTTACAGCGTCGAACAATCGGTTAAGAGTGTCGTCGGAAAGTCCGGCGAATATTCTTCGTGCAAGCCTCATTCTTCGAAGGTCCGAGCCAAACATTTTCCTCCACTCCACATCGTATTCCCTTAGACCATCTGTGTTCTCTCCTTTTGTTTCGGCGAACCTGGACGCGGCTCTTCCCGCCAGCATCCCGCAATATCCACCAATCACGATTCCTCCAC
>DATBWE010000010.1:0-2101 GCA_036514975.1 Bathyarchaeia archaeon | reverse complement strand
CATCATGAAGAACCGGCCTGTCCCCGTAATGGCGGTCAGGGTCAAAGAAGACAAGTTTGTCCGCCGCGGCGTGTTCTTCTGGACCAGAAACCCAGAACTCCCCTACAGGGTATGGGCCACCATTGCTACGGAGTTCGAGACCATTCTCTACCCTAAGACGGAGACTGAAGCCCAAGCCATGCTGTTCGACGTAACCCGAAGCTTCGAAATACCGGCCTCAAAACTTGGAAAAGGACTACATACGTTGGAAGGCAGAATCCGTGCAAAGTGGGGAAAGCACATCTTCACGGAGCGTGGCGAGGCCAAAGCAACATCGTCCTCGCTGAAGGTCAGGATCGAGTAGCGACCGTCAGTTCTTTAAACGAGCCAGACCCGGCCGGAAAAGGGTCGGTCGGGTTTGGCAAAATACGACGGCATCAAAGGCCAGGACATTCTAGAGATTCAGGAAGGAGAGAACGAGCTGACCATCATTTTCAGGGACAACCGATTCCTGTTCATCAAGGTCGTCGACGGGAAGCTGGTAACGGATTCCGTCCCTGAGTAGCGGCCTAGACCCTTAATACGATTTTTCCAAAGTGCTGGCTTCCTTCCATTCTCTCATGCGCCTTAGCCGCATCTTTCAGCGGAAAGACAGAATCCACCACAGGCTTGAGCCGGCCATCTTCAAAGAACCTCAAGACCTGCAATAGTTCACCCAGTCCACCCATGTACGACCCGAGGAGAGAGAACTGGCGGACAAAGACGTAGCGAATGTCCACCTCTGCCTTTCCGCCACTCGTGACTCCGCAGTTCACCAGCCTCCCCCCGGGGGCCATGGAACGCATGCTCTTCTCCCAGGTGGCCGTGCCGACATGGTCGAACACCACATCTATCTTCCTATCATTTGTCAGACGTTTGACCTCTGAAGGTACATCCTGTGAGCGATGGTTGACAACATGGTCCGCGCCGAGGTCCTTGGCCTTCCCAGCCTTCTCGTCAGACCCGACTGTTGCAATTACAGTCGCGCCCAATAGCTTAGCGATCTGAACCGCGGCACTACCGACGCCGCTGCCTGCCGCCCAAACAAGTACGTTCTCACCAGGCCGTAGACCGGCCCGCGTCACGAGCATGTGCCACGCGGTCAAGAAGACCAATGGCAGGCTGGCCGCTTCCTCCATGCTCAGACGGCCCGGAATTCGGATCATGTTTTCAGCAGGAACCGGAACATATTCAGCATACCCGCCCTGTGTCTCATAGCCAATAATTCTGTACGATTCACAGAGACTATCTCGCCCAGTAGTGCAGTATTCACAGGTCCCGCACCTTATCCCGGGGGAAACTAGAACCTTCTCGCCCGCATTCCAGCCGGAGACAAGTTTTCCAGTTTCGGAGATTTCTCCGGCGATGTCGCTTCCTGAAATGTGGGGCATCGGTATTCTCTCCTTCCGAGTACCCATTCTTGCCCAGAGGTCTAGATGATTCAAGGCGCACGCTTTGACTCTGATTAACGCCTCAGTCTCACCTAATGCTGGATCTGCCGCATCCTCATATCGCAGCTTCTCTGGACCACCGAACTCGTGAAACCTAACAGCTTTCAATCTCAGCTTTCTCCGTACGGGTTCTTCCCCATTGCATTACCGCATCAGTTGAATGAAACGATACTTAATTACATCACTCCTAGCTAGCCGGCCTTTCTCAGGCGTATCGACTCTGGCCTCACCGGAAATCGACTCGGAGAAAATTGCTAGCGATCTCAGGGGCAACACTCTCAGGGTTTACTGGTACGTACTCAACGCCTCAGGGCATGTTGTGGGTGTTCGAGAGGTTCAACGCGCACTGGGGTTCTCGAGCCCGACTCTCGCCCTGTACCATCTAGACAAGTTGAAGGATTTGGGTCTGGTTGCAAAGGAGTCGGGAGAGTACCGGCTGGTCAAGGAGGTAAAGGTGGATATTCTTAAGCAGTTCATGAAGGTCGGGCGGATATTCGTTCCCCGGTTCAGCCTCTACGCGGTCCTCTTCACAGCCCTAACAGCCTACTATGCGCTGAACGTTGTGAGAGTAGACTTTTTCGTCTTCTTCGGCTTGCTGTTCGGAGGACTCGGTGCGGCCATTTTCTGGTTTG
>DATBWE010000009.1:0-8437 GCA_036514975.1 Bathyarchaeia archaeon | reverse complement strand
GACTCGTTAGTACTGGTGGCTGGTTAGACCTCTTAACCGCTTGCAAAACATCGCCATGCATCGTTTGTTTCCGTCTCGCTTTACATATCGCGCAATACACCGAAACGTTTAAGCAAACATTTTCAACAGTTGTGTTGCTTTCCAATGTGCGCGTTGTACCCTGGGGGCCCCGTTAAGAAGACAGAGACCGTATCATACAGAATCCCGTCTGACGTCAAATCAGCCCTGAAAGAGGAGGCTAGGAGGCTTGGCATTAACCCCAACGCCTTGGTCTCGCAGATCTTCAACCGACACATAAGCTGGGGACGCTATGTTGGACAACTGAAGTGCATCCCTGTCAGCAAGGACTTTCTAAGACTAGTGTTTGGGTCGATGCCGCGGACGGAGGTTGAGAAGGTCGGGAGATTGTTGGGGGAGTCTGCGGCTCATGAGGAACTCTTGTTCCTCTTTTCCCGCATAACCCCGGGGACGATCCTATTGTTCATGGACCTTTGGGCGAGTCATTTTGACGCCTGGGACCATCGCTATGAAGGGGGCAAGGATTTTTTCACGGTCAAGCACGATGTCAACGTGAACTTTTCCTATTTCATGAAGGCGTACGTGTCCGCCGTACTGCGGAGCACTCTGGGAACGAGTGTCCAGTTCGAGGCAATGTCTCCCAACTCTGTGACGTTCATCTTTGAAAGCCCCCTCAACAAGTTGGCGGATAACAGGCCTCTCAATAATGCGGGTAGTAATCGGGGGAGCAAAGGTTTGATGGGTATCAACCGGAACAGTAACAGTCTGAACAATAGGCCCGAAGAAGCCGCTGTAATGCACTAGGGACTAGGCTTAGACATGTCGTAGCTTCTTGGCGGGGAGCCCCCTTCTGGAACGGGTCTTGTGGTTTTAGGCTTCGATGCTCGCGTCGGGCTCGGGATTTTGCGTTGGAGCGTGTACCGCACTACGCCCTCATGTTTGGATGCTCGGTTGGCCTTGACAAGCAAAGAAATCAGGGTCGGGTCCTCACGCGACTTAAGACGTCACCGAACGCAACTCTAGGCGACTCATCCACGCCAAGCGTGTACTTCGCCCTCAGGCTCTTTTCCCGTCTCTGCTAACGCGCCCCGCGGTAGGGCGAAACTTGCCAAACGAAATTTGACCATAGCCTCTTTGTAGGTCTGGATTGAGCCTTGACGTTAGCCGCGAAAACTTATGATGTCCCGCGTGGTTGGTAGAAAATTAGGAGAACAGAGTAATGGGGAAAGATACTAGCAAACGCCGGCAACCAACACGTGACAGCCAGTCCAGAGGCAAGCGGAGAGAGACGACGGACGGAAAAGAAGAACGACTGATGAGTTAGAAGGTAGGACTTTCTGTTCGGGTAGAGCTTTTTCTACATTCCTCCGGGCATGCCTGGAGGCATCCCTGGGGGCATTCCTGACGAGTCGCCTGAACCCTTGCCCTGAGATCCCTTTGAGGCGATGACGTCATCGACCCTGAGGAGCATCGTTACTGCTTCCACTGCTGAATTGATGACCTGTTTCTTCACTCGGAGAGGTTCGACGATGTTCATCTTCCACATGTCAGAAGCCTTCCCTGTCGAAACATTCACTCCGTACCAGAGGTTCGCGGGGCTCTGGTGTTTCGCTCTCAGTTCGACCATGATGTCGATCGGGTCTATTCCCGCGTTATGTGCTATGGCGACTGGTATGGCTTCCAGGGCCTCGGCGAAGGCTGTTACGGCGAGCTGTTCTCTGCCTCCCACCTTGACCGCGTAGTCTTTCAGCCTCTTGGCGAGTTCCGCTTCGGGGGCGCCTCCGCCAGCGACCACTTTACCATCCTCGACCGAATTCCTCACCACGCACAGCGCGTCGTGGAGAGACCTCTCCGCCTCGTCCACCACGTGTTCTGAACCGCCCCGTATCATTATCGTCACAGCCTTTGGGTTCTTGCACTCGCGAACAAAGACCAACTTGTCGTCCCCAATCTTGACCTCCACAACTATCTTAGCCTGGCCTAGAGCTTCTTTCGAGAGGTCCTTTGTGGTTCCGACGACGGACCCGCCGGTTGCCTTTGCAAGCTTTTCCATGTCCCCGCTGCTCACATTCTTCACGACTAGGATTCCCTTTTTTGCGAGAAACGAAAGAACTTGGTCGTCTGCACTCTTTTCCGTGAACAGGACTTTAGCGCCAGTCTTGGCCACTTCTTCAGCCATTTTCCTAAGCATATTCTCTTCTTCTTGGATGAAGAGGTACATTTCTTCGGGTCTGTTGATGTTGATCTTAGCGTCTGTCTCCGTCTTCTCTATCTCGAGCTTAGCGTTGAGCAGAGCTATTCCGCCGCCCCTAATTTCTTTGGGCATCTCTGAATGCGCGACCTCCTTGTCTATGACTATTCCATTTACGAGTTCGGTCTCGTCAAGGCTTCGTCCGTGCTTCTTCATCACCTTTACCAGGTCTATGTCCGCTGTAACTTTGCCATCACGCCTCTCCATGACTTGCTGTATTGCGGCGACGGCCAGCTTTGCGAAATGGTCCTGAGACCCGAAGATACCCTTCGTGTTTAGAGACGTGAGCGCGATCTGTTCTAGCTGCTTCTGGTCGTCGGGTCTGATGTTAACAGCTATCTTATCTAGGATTTCTTGGGCTTTCTCCGCGGCCTTCCGGTATCCGTCGATAATGACGTTGGGATGCACGTCTTTGTCAAGCAGAGATTCGGCTCCTGCCAGTAGTTCTCCTGCCAGGACGACGGCGGTTGTTGTTCCGTCTCCCACTTCGCTGTCCTGGGTCTTGGCGACTTCGACAAGCATTTTGGCTGCTGGGTTCTGCACATCCATCTCTTTCATGATGGTGGCTCCGTCATTTGTGATGACGATATCGCCTATGCCTCCTACCATCATCTTGTCCATGCCGCGGGGACCGATAGTTGAGCGAACGGTCTCAGCCAGGACCTTGGCGGCCATGATGTTGCTTCTTTGAGCGTCTCTTCCCCTAGAGCGGGAAGTGCCCTCTTTCAAAATGAAAATAGGTATTTCCGACGTGTTAGATCACATTCCGAATGGCTAAGGGGTCGGAGGCTCCTGAGATAAACGTATGCAGCGGTAGGCCAAATCCTGCACCGATGAGCCAATCTTCGAAGTTCCGTTGGGCGGGCGAGGCATAACTCTCTACCACATAGACTGAGATTCGAGTTGGAGGCTTCGACAATCTTTCATGGGCTGATTCTACCTGGCCTGGCGGGTGCGCCCAAGTATCCCGAAGAAAGTCCTTGGGCGACCACGCTTCTCCCCGAGCCCAACTGATGCTCGGCCCGAGGGCGGTTTCAGAGCGAGCGTCAAGTATGAAGGCGGTTTTCAGATCCTAAAAAAGGGGGGAGGTCGCTGAGCTGATTAAGCGATTAAGCTTGGAAGAACGGTGCATAAGCGAGAAGCGTCTCGCTCTTGAAGAGTCCGCCGACATTCGGTAGTCTCTCGACGGAGGTCTTCATGATCTCTTCCGTAGTCTTTGCTTGCCAGAGTGCAACTATGTCGAACTGTCCGGGTACGCTGAATGCTTCTACTAGTCCGGGTATGCTGCTTAGTTCTTTGATTGTGCTCTCTAACGGCTGGTGCTCGATGTTCAATAGGGATACGCCGAGGGCCATCTGGCTCTCGAGCTTCCTGGTCGGCTGGATACCCTCAAAGGCGGTGTGTGTATTGGTACTGCGGATGTCGTGGACTGCACGGATCTGCTGGATTGCAGTGTAGACTTGCTCTGGAGTGTTCGGTTTCAGGCGTAGTACTAAGTCGTATCTACCTGTTACTGGTGCGATGAAGTCAATCTGGCTATTTCGCTTCAGCTCCTCGACCACTTTCGTCGCACGGCCGGGATTAACGGTCGCGAAGACGTAGGTCGGGAGATTATTGGTGTTCATTTTTGTTTCTTACCTCTCGCAATTTATTGCACCATAGTAACATCCATTACTTAGATATAAAGGCTTTTATTGGAGAGGCCACTATTATTACATCAGAGAAATGGAGCGAATAGCAATGGCAGAGCCTAGAAACGGGGTCACGGTTCCAGAAGCGGTACGACAGATTCTGACCCGAAGCTATCCCATCTACCACTCCCTGAAGATGAAGATCGTGAACTTCCACTCTCTCGCCGAACTCACTCAGGCCAAAGTCAAAGAGCTCACTGGAAAAGAGGCCAGCATAAACGCGCTAGTTGTCGCAATCAAAAGGTTCTCCGACACACTGGCCAAAACAAAGACCCCCGACCCTTCAGGGGTTCTCAAGGAGGCGAGAATCTCTCTTTCAAGCGGCACAGTCGATCTGACAATACAGGCACCCCGGACCCAGTTCCCCAGCGTAGTCAAGGAATTGTCGCAGGTCGGGGAGGAACTCTCGGACTTCCCTCACATCTTCCCTCTATCAAATTCGATCAAAGTCATTCTACCGCGGGAGGACTACGATGTGATTCGGGAGAGGTTGGCGCATCTCAAAGTAGTCCGGACCCAGGGGAACGTGGCCAAACTTACGCTCAGCCTGTCCCCTAATGCTGAGATGCCCCCGGGAATCGCATCCTACATAACTGAGTTATTGTACCGAAACGGCGTTAACATCCTTGACGCGTTTCTAGGCTACGGCGATATCATAATGGTCGTCGACGACCGAGACGGACCCCTAGCCTACGATATCCTCCGAAAGGAAATCGGCTCCGACCAATCTAGCCCGACCGTTCTGACAGCCCCCAAGAGCGGGACCCTTAGGTAACGCCCACACAGAGGCTACGCTTTCGGATGTAACACGTTAGCTTCAAGGGCTACCTTGGGCTTTTAGCGAACCTTGCCCTTCCTCGGGCCTTCTCTGCCGGCCATCTTCTTCTTTTTCTTCTGCCACTCCTTACGGGTCATAGCCGGTTCCTGAAGTAACGGTCCGGACCTATAAGATAGCTGACATGGTGCAAATCGCCTGACTTGAACCCTCGGTACGTCCAATGCCTGAGCGGGTAGCCCAGGGGAGATTCAACCTCGTGTCAGCAGGCGCCTAAGGCTGGGCATTCCCTAGCAGTATGGCCCTCCCGAGCAAGATGATGACACTCATGCGTTCAACCCACCCATCTCCAACTCAAAGGCCGCCGCAGGCAGGCTCAGACCCCAAGCTGCGACAACACGAGGGTTAAGTTCTCCTAGAAGGCCGATGCGCCGCCCATTGATCATGACCGATCCGCATCTCCCTTCGAGGAAACTCGGATGCGTTCCGGGCTGCACCGTAGACTCCAGTCCGAGGCTCTTGAGGAGAGCGTCCAAACATGCACGAATCTCCGTGAATCCCGCGCTGGCGTGTACTGTGGCCGCTGCCAATTTGGAAACGGTCTCAATCTTGCCTCCGTTCCCTCCGTCCAGCCTTTCGCAGGGGCCCAATTCGAAAATCCTCTGGGGATAGTCTACATGCGTGTTGGCACTCAGAAACTCGAGTAAGCTGGGAAGTAACCAGTCCCTCAGCACTGTATGAGTCGTCATCCTGGGGTTGGCCAGTTCAGCTCTCATTCCAGGTTCCGTGTTCATCTTTCTCGAGGCGATCTC
Organism: Bathyarchaeia archaeon; assembly: GCA_036514975.1. Taxonomy (GTDB): domain Archaea; phylum Thermoproteota; class Bathyarchaeia; order 40CM-2-53-6; family 40CM-2-53-6; genus BA-19. The sequence goes on along the minus strand of DATBWE010000009.1, from coordinate 2,890 downwards.
TGAAGAGGTCAGCGTGTACGTCAAGACTTCCTGGTACCCCAGGCCCAACATCACCTCCGCCACAGTGTCCTCCGCCTCCGTCTCAGCTGAAACTCCGCCGGGAGTCCAGACTTTTGGCCATTCGGGCTTGAGGTTGTTGAGGTCCATGGCAATTGCGACATCCTCAATCAAGTCAACAGGATGCATGATGTCCAGACGATAGGGAGGAACCTGGACAGTAATTTCCCCTCGCTTGCCGGGTCTGGCGTCGTATCCTGCTCTCTTCAGATTCTTTACAGCATCAGATGGAGCGAGTGAGGTTCCTAGGACCCTGTTCATGTAGTTCAGCGATACCTTTGCAGGTCTCCCATCCAGGTCAGGCGTAATGGTGCGTGTCGGCTTGTAACCATAGTTTTGCATGCACGAAAATACTCGTCCTCCTCGCTCCGATAGAGCCAAGACAATAATCTTCAATGTGTTGTGAACCGTCTCAAGGCTGGTTCCCGTCACTTCAACCAGAATGTTCCGGGTGGAGGTGGTTATCCGTCCAAGGTCGTTAGAGTTGATGATTGGAGGGAGAGAAAGAATCTGGCCCTTACCGTCAACCAGTAGAGGCCAATTGTCGGACGAGGAGATTAGGGAGCCATACTCCTGACCCTTCGGGTGCTCCTCTAGAATTCTTCGGAGGCTCATCCCCTCTGATGACCCCAGAGGGACAAAGGAAGATGCTTCTGGGTCCTTGACAGTGTAATGGAGAGGCGACCGTATCAAGTCAGCCTGGTAGAGGCCAATGGAGGCTTTCCTCCTCTTCCTGCCGTAAGTCTGGTCCATCTTCTCCTGGAGGTTTATCCAGCTCTTCAGAGCCTCCTCGCTCGGGTGAACCCCCCGCACAATAGCGCACGCGATGAATGGTCTGATCGGCAGAAGTCTCTTGTCCACGATGACTCTCAACAGGGACTTTCCTGAAACTCTCAGCGGTCGTGGCGGCGATATTCCGAGGAATCCACGTAGGGCTCTGGCGACGCCCTCCACGGACCAGATGGCAGGATGGTTGCTATCTTTGACCTCGATATTGACCGCCCCCGTCTGCTCGTCAATCGACTCAACGTCTCCCTTCACATAAGCGAGGAGCCTGTTCAGCCCATCCTTGTCCCTTGGAACCTTCTTTCGCAGAAGCCCTTCCAGGTCCTGAAGCGTGAATTGTACCGTTGGCGTGGTCTATCCTACCTTCTGGTTCCTAATCCATTCCAGGTCGCTGGTGAAGATCTGGCGAATATCCTCGATACCACGACTCATCATGTAAAGCCGGTCAATACCAAGCCCCCACGCAATAACCGGAACCTTCACACCCAACGGCTCAGTCACCTCGGGCCGGAAAATACCGCTCCCCCCAAACTCCAGCCAGCCATAGCCCTCCTTGTACGCCTGCAGCTCTACACTCGGCTCCGTGAACGGGAAATAGTCAGGCTTGAATCGCACCCTGTCGGCTCCCGCAACCTCCCGGGCAAACATGTCCAAGACCCCTAGCAAATTGCGCAAGTTCAAGGCAGGGTCCAGAACAATTCCCTCAACCTGGTTGAACTCTGTCAGATGGGTCCTGTCAAGAGGGTCCGGCCGAAAACAACGAGCAATCGCAAAATACTTGCCAGGTATCTGTAAATCCTTCGAGAGCATCGCTCGAACGCTAAGCGCAGTTCCGTGGCTGCGTAGTATCAGTCGTGCTGCTTCTTCCTTGGAGTACTTGTAGCCCCAGCCCGTGGACCCGGTCTTCCAGCCGTTCTCATGGGTCTTGGCCACCCGGTCAACTGTCTCGCCCCACTCCGCCAGGCTTGTCCTTGCGGGCTCCTTGAGGTAGTAGAGGTCGTGAATCTCTCTGGCAGGATGGTCTTGGGGCATGAATAGGCAGTCGCAGTTGATGAACGCGGGCTCCACGAGCGGCCCGATAACTTCCTTGAAACCGAGAGCCACCAGTTTCCTCTTGACCATACGAAGAAACCGAAGGTAAGGATGGTACTTGCCCGGCTGGACTGGCGGGACCGGGCTCGACACGTTGTAACTTCGAAGCTTGACCCTCTCCCACTCACCAGAAACAATCATCTCACCAGTAAGATTGCTGACTTCTTCCACAATCTCCGTTGGAACCGCCTGGGTCCCCGCCTCTGTTATCTGGACGATTCTCTGGTTCCGGACCCGAGACTCCAGAAGGTTACGTTTCAGCAATCGCTCTGCTGCTTTCTGCAGCTCAGGAGACAGCTCCTCCAAGACAAGGGTCTTGCCGCCAATCTTCTCCAGCAACAGCTCGTCATCGTCTCGGGCCGGCTTCCCTGCCACCGATACGAATGTCCCAGGACCTCGTTTCTCAACCTTGCCCCAACCCTTCCGGGCTAGCCAGCCGGCAACAATGGGAACATACTCCGGCCCGAGGCCAGCACGTTCCACCGCCTCAGCCAGAGGCAACTGCCCACCATTCTCGGGAAAGACCCCCACAACAATCCGCTCCGGCAGACCCCTCTCCACACAGGTCCGTCCCTCCTCCGTAGGCTGCAGCTCCGTTCGTCTGGCGACCCGCTCGGTCGAGAACTTCTGAGACACCAGTGTCAAAACTGCACGGGCAACGGCCGCGTCAGCCAAGCCCGACTTGGCCATGAGTTCCTGAGGCGTGGCCTTTCCCCCTAAATCGTGGAGCGTCCTGAGAACTAGGGCTTCGCTCTCCCGCAACCCCACCACCCACCAGACCTCCAGACCTTGAATCCCGACCCGGCTTATCCCCCGCATATATTTCGTTTGGACGCTCGGACCAGCTCTGCGAGGACGAGGTCCCACTCTTTCGGCAACGCGACGCTCTCCTTGCAAGTTATGACTGAAGGCGCAACTCTCTAGCAAATGCCGCTTAGGCGTTGGGGTCTTTGGA
>DATBWE010000008.1:0-2263 GCA_036514975.1 Bathyarchaeia archaeon | reverse complement strand
CAATGCTCCCACCACCCCTGCTATGATAGAGACCAGGAGAATTTCTATAACCAGCTGCGGATCTACGGTGAACAACGGAGGACCCTGAATTGTGGTCGAGTGGAAATGTCATAATAATAACCTTGGTAGACGCATGAGGGGCCCTGTTCCTGTGGAAGCCTTGGCCTTGAGTCCTGAGTCCGAAAAAAAGAAACTGTCAGACCCATTCGGGGCCTTTAGAGAAGATTGTGTGAAGGCTCTTCGCCAGGGATATTCGCGTCTCCGCAAGAAAGCGCCGAAGGCGTATCCTGAGATAGATATTCCCCAAACATTCGAAGACCCCCCGGACCCGTCGTTCGGTGAACTCGCGAGTTCCATTTGCTTTGAACTGTCCCGGGTTCAGAAAACACGGCCCATGGAAATCGCTAGAGAGTTGGCTACCGCGACCCGTGCTGAACTCTCTCCCCTCATTAGGTCCGTGGAAGCGGCCGAGCCTGGTTACGTGAACTTTCGCGCAGACTACGCCCGGCTCTCGGACCTGACTCTCAAGAAAGTAATGGAAGAGGGGTCCCAGTTTGGCCTCTTGAAAGCTGATCAGCCGCGGCGGGTCATAGTTGAGCATACGAGCGCTAACCCGGCCCGACCAATCCATATCGGGACGGCGAAAGGCGCGATTTTCGGCGACACACTCGTTCGGCTTCTGTTGGCTCGCGGACTGCAAACCCAGTCCAGGTTCTACATTGACGACACGGGCCGGCAGGTTGCAATCATGGCTTACGGCTACAAGATACTGGGCAGCCCTCGTCCGGAGGGAAAACCGGACCATTTCATCGGCAAAGTCTACTCGGTGACATCCGCTCTTATCGAGATTGAGGAGCTGAAGAAGCGTCTCGCGCTCCTAAGAAGGACTCGAGGTTCGGACCTTGACATTATCGCCGTTACAAAGTCGCTCGACGAGTGGGTTGGGATAGCCTCAGACCTGAGGAGCAAACACGGAGCAGAGTTTGACAAGCTCAGCCAGCTTGTCTCCAAAGACCCAGAGCCGCAAGCATCAGTCAATGAGTTGCTGAGAAAATACGAGAAGGCAGACCCTGAAGCCCGGGCGCTGGTTCGCCAGGTGTCGCAGATGGTTCTTCACGGTCATGAGGAGACACTGCAGAGGTGCAACATCATGTTTGACGAGTGGGACTGGGAGAGCGACATTGTCTGGAGTGGCCGGGTGGCAGAGCTTCTAGACCGGCTCAAAGAAACCGGTTTCCTCTCCAACAAGGCCGGCGCCTGGGAGCTTGACGTAACCAAGGCGGTAGATAGTTTCGGCTTGAAAGACAAGTTCGGCATAGCCCGGACCTACGAGATTCCCTCACTGACCCTGACCCGGTCGGACGGAACCACCCTCTACACGACCCGGGACATGGCCTATAGCCTGTACAAGTTCGAGAAAGCCGACCAGGTCATAACAGTGATCGGAGTTGAACAGTCGATTGCACAGTTCCAGCTCAGAGTAGCCCTCTGGATACTGGGACACCGAAAGGAGGCTCTCAACTACCTCCACTATCCCATCGGACTCGTTGAAATTGAAGGCCAGCGCATGTCAGCCCGTAGAGGCCGATACATCACGTTCGACCAGGTCCTCGATGAAGCAATAGTTCGCGCTAGGTCGGAGGTCGAGAAACGCTCACAGGATCTGTCTGCGGAGGTCAGGGAGAGAGTAGCGGAGCGCTTGGCCGTTTCGGCGGTCCGCTATGCGATGCTTTCCGTGGAGTCTTCAAAGTCAACCAGCTTCGTCTGGGATAGAGCCCTCAGCTTCGAGACAAACAGCGCCCCCTTCATCAACTACGCCTACACCAGGGGACTGGGAATTCTCCGGAAGCTCGGAAAGGTCGTCCCGCCCAAAGCCTTCGACCGGCTCTCCTCGCCCAGCGAACAGCGACTGATCCTTCAACTCTCGAGGTTCCCGGAAACTTTCGCTAAGGCCGCGGACGACTTGGACCCGACGCTTCTCTGTCTCTATGCCAACGAGCTGGCCCAGAGGTTCCATGAGTTCTACGAAACCTCAGACATATCCCACCTGGAGGACGCTGACCTAAGAAACCAGAGAGCGGCCTTGGTAGTTGCGGTTCGAACGGTTTTGGGTACTCTCGCCGGGCTGTTAGGCCTAGAGCTGGCTGAGAGAATGTAAGAAACGCTAGTTCATCTGCGAGACTTTCTCGGCAATCGCCTTCCCCACATCACTCGTCTTGGCCGAGCCGCCCAAGTCATAGGTCAGAACCTTGCCCTCCTCCAA
>DATBWE010000007.1:0-4107 GCA_036514975.1 Bathyarchaeia archaeon | reverse complement strand
AGATGCTTAAGCTGGCTGGAGAACAAGCCGATGGCTGGATTCCCCACTGCCACACTCCATCGACCTACAAGACAGACCTTGAGATGATTCGAAAAGCCGCGAACAGAGTCGGTCGGAAAATTGACGCTTTTCGTCCCGCCTACTACACCCTCGCCTCAACATCAGGGCACTCAGAGGTAGCAGACCGGAACGTTCTGGGTCCTTCGAAGTACTTTCTCGCACTTATTCCGGAAGGACTGAAGAAAGTGGACCCATCGGTGAACCATCCAGGTCCCATCTGGGAAAAGGCATCGCACCCAAAGACCCAGAGGAAAATAATACACGAGATAGCGTCCACGATTCCCGACAAGCCTGCTCTGGACATAGCCATTCACGGGACACCTAGCGATTGCATAGAGCAAGTAGACCGATACCGAAAAGATGGCTGTCAAGAATTCATGCTCACGTTCGTGCCAGAAGGGGGATTGTGGTCCACGAAGAATCTTGTCCCGATGATACGTTTGTTCTCAGCCAGGGTCATGAGCTACTTTCGAAACGCATAGACAAGCATCCTAAACTCCACAAGCGACTGCTCCGGCATACTGAGACCTATGTCTGCTAAGGGTTGCAGGGTGCACGAGTAGAGAAAGAAAAGAAAAAGTCTGGAAGTAGTTGCGGGACTAGTTTCAGAACTGCGTTGAATAGTTGCCGTTGCCAGGTCTCTTTATCCTGGTGAACGGGGCCAGCGTTTCTCGGCCATTGCCGTTTCCTGAGACTGGTTTGGTGGTGGAAACCTTTAGGACAGCAGCCTGTTTGACCCAGTCGGGAATGATTACGGCTCTGATGAGTTCCTGAATTGATATGCCGCGTTCTTGCGATTCAGTGATTAGAAGTTGGAAGTTTTCGTCGCGGAGGGAGAGCATGAATTTTGCCATGAATACACCGTTACTAGAGGACTAAGGGATAATGTTCGGGACCATGTCATATAAACGTTCTGGAAAATGGTACAGAGTTTTTGGCTGAAACCGGTGAATTCTTCCCAATAGGAATGTCTATCAATCTCCGGACAACCTGCCTCTTCACTAGAGAAGGTTAAGCAAGGCTGGGGCTTGAACAGGCGTGAGAGAACGAATAGAGCTTCATCTTAACGAGGCTCCCAAGCTTCGGACCCCAATATTCATCGCCGGGCTTCCCGACAGCGGAAGAGTTGCCAAGATAGTTCTCGACCACCTGATAAAGACGCTCAACGCGACTCCCATGGGGTATCTCCACTCGGACTACCTCCCTCCCCGGCTGCTGCTCGGCACGGACGGAAGCCTCAGCTTGATGAAGCATGAAATCTATTACTGGATTAATAATCAAGCTGAACAGGATCTGGTTCTCTACACCGGGGATGCCCAGCCGATTCTCCCAGAGGGCGCATACCGCCTCTCGGAGGCTGTAGTAGACCTAGCTCTGAAGCTGGGAGCAGAGACAGTTATCACCGTTGGCGCCTTCATCACCGGCAAGATTGCAGAGAACCCTAAGGTCTACGGAGCCGCCAGCGAGCCCAGCCTCGTGAAGGAGCTTCAGTCTCTCGACGTGAAGATAATCGACAGCGGAGCCGTAACCTGGATGAACGGGCTTATCCCAGGACTAGCCAAGATGAAGAACCTTAGAAGCCTCTTCCTATCAGGCGAGACCTCTGGGTTCATGGTCGACCCCAGAGCCGCAGTAGTCATACTGCGAGTCCTGGCCAAGAAGCTCGGGCTCCAGATCGACCTGACGGAACTGGAGGGACAAGCCAAGGAAATAGAGAACGCCCTCAAGACAGCCGTGGACAAGACTGGCTCCCAGGGCCCAGGCGGTTCCGAGTACATAGGGTGATCTTTCTGGCCGAGACGGCTGCCAGCCATCGCGTGATCATAGGTGACAGCCGTCGGATGGGAGAGCTTGGAGACCGGTCCGTCCATCTCGTCGTCACGTCTCCTCCGTATCCCATGGTGGCAATATGGGACGACTTCTTCGCCGAGGCCGAGGCTCACAACTACAACCAGATGCACAACTACCTAGACCAAGTTTGGGCTGAGGTTGAACGCGTCCTAGTTCCTGGAGGACTCGCATGCATCAACATCGGAGACGCGACCCGGACCAGAGACGGAGTCTTTCGACTATACCCGAACCATTCCAGAATCATACAAGCTTTTGAGAAGCTCGGACTGGTCACGCTTCCAAACATTCTCTGGAAGAAACCAACAACAAAACCTCAGTACAAGGGAAAGGGAGCCTTTCTCGGGTCCGGATTCCTCCCACCCAACGCCTACGTGACCCTAGACATGGAATACATTCTGATCTTCCGAAAAGGAGGATTGAGAAGCTTTGCCCCCAAGGACCCTCTACGATACCGGAGTAAGTTCACTAAGAACGAACGGGACAAGTGGTTCTCTCAGGTCTGGTCTGTGACTGGCGCCCGTCAGAGCATCGAGGGCTTGGATAGACGAATCGCCGCTTTTCCGGAAGAGATACCCAGAAGGCTCATCAGAATGTTTTCCATTGTTGGCGATTTGGTGCTCGACCCTTTTCTCGGCTCAGGAACAACACTCAAAGTCGCCCTAGAACTAGAGCGTAGATTCGTAGGGTATGAAAAACTGGACGACCTGGCTGTGGTGATTAGGCGAAAAACCGGCCAGAAATCACGGGAAGTGGTTTTCCAGAGACAGCCCTCTGTCAAGACCGAACTTGTCGGGCTAGAGGCCTAACTGTCCGGGAATTTCGCGCAGTGACCTGACCATTTGCGCTGGCCGGCCGGCTCGCAAGCCTCCGAGTACCATGTACTGACGACGTTTGACAAGTATGGTAAGCATTCCTACTTGCTCAGCTCCTTCAATGTCAGTCGACGGGTTGTCCCCTACATAGGCGCACTGATTCGGAGAGAGTTGCAACCGCCGGGCCACAAGCATGAAGGGAGCTCTACTCGGCTTTACCTTCGGAGTGTTCTCTCCTGCAACGATAACCGTTTCGAAGAGAGAGTAAAACGGTAGTCTTCGTATTCTGGTCTGTTTGACCCCCGGTGTCCCGTCGCTGTCAGAGACGATTGCCAGCTTCAACCCCGCATTCTTCAATCTCTGAAGTGTGGGCTCTGCGTCCTTAAAGGGAGGACTTGCCTCCATGTACGCACGCCAATATCGTAGCGTGGTTTTGTGAATCCACGGACCCCCCAAATTTGTCAACCGTAGCTGCTTGAGAAGTGTCCTCCACCACTCGTCTCGGTCATAGAGGGCTCGGGGGACAAGGCCTGATTCCGGGGCCCGCCGGTCTCGTTCGATAAGCCGCAGCTTCCTCAATAGTACCGTCCTGCTATAGTCGAACCCACGCTTCTTGAGGTGTTGAGCCATAGTTTCTGATACGGTTCGAAGGGCATGCAGCGACCCCTGTCTCGACTTGATGAGGGTGTTGTCAAGGTCGAAGACTACACCCCGAATTATCCTCTGTGAGAACGTGTCCACCGGCTAGTTGTAAGTGTCGGGCCTTCTGTCGGCGAACCTCGCTTTTCTTAGACGGGCGTGAAGCTCAAGGTCAAGGTCGTCTATGACAATCGCGGTGCCTTTTTTCGAGGTTGACAAGATCCTCGGCAGCGCAATCTTCGTTCTCGGTTCCTGCTTGAGGCTGAGGATCGTACTGTGTCCATTGAACCACGGCGGAGAATAAACATTAGGCGCTACAATCGGGATTCGGTTTTCCAATGACCTGACTGTCAGGTATTGCTGCCAGGGTCCTATTCCTCTGCTTATGATTCGTGATGGGCAGACCAAGAGGTCGGCACCTTTCAAGGTGAGAATTCTGGATGCTTCCGGAAAGTCGACGTCGTAGCACACTAGGACCCCGACCTTGTAGTTGCCTAGCTTGAAAATCTCATAGTCGTTTCCAGCCTTCGCAATTTTTTTCTCGCGCCCGAAGAGGTGGACCTTGAACTGTCGGCCCAGAACCTCGCCGTCGGTTCCTATGACAGGGCTGCTTAGCCGAACCTTTCCGTTGACCTTTTCAAAGAAGGCTCCTCCGACTATCGGAATCTTGTACTCCTCTGCCACGGCCTGGAGCCCCGGGATGGGGTCCATGGGTGTGGGAATTACTTCCTCTGGCAGCCAGTGT
>DATBWE010000006.1:0-8761 GCA_036514975.1 Bathyarchaeia archaeon | reverse complement strand
CGAGGATCATATTGCATGCTTCATCGAGTGCGTAGAATAGTGGAACAGACGGAGTGAAAGGTGTGTACCCCTCTTCTTGGTATTTTTTCCACATCGGTAGATCGAAGTAGTAGGACCGGTGGTTTCTCTTTGCCCGTATTCTTGACCATGCTTTTTCGCTGACCGATACGAAAGAGAGCCCTGGCGGACACATCAAGCATTTCTGGCTGGCGGTGACGCATAGGTCAACGTTCCACTTGTCTACCGGCAGCTCGTCCCCTCCTAGGATTGAGATTGCATCCACCATGAGGAGAACGTCCTCTTCGGCGCATAGTTTGCTCAGCCCTTCCATGCACCTGATTGTCGCGCCGGTAGAGGTCTCGTTGTATACTACTGCCAAGAGCTTTGTGTCAGGGTTCGCTTTGAGGACTTTCTGGAAGTCTTCGATTTTTGCTGATTTTCCCCATTTCGAGTTGATTGGGATCGGTTTTCCCCCGTAGGCCTTGATGGCATCTGACAGCCTCTCGCTGAAGAAGCCGTTCACCGTCACGACGACCTTGTCTCCGTCGTCGATGGCGTTCTGGAGGGCGCACTCGGTCGCGCCGGTTCCTGAGGAGGTCAGGATGAAAAGGTCGCCTTTCGTCTCGAAGACTTTCTTTGTCTTTTCCAAGACCCTGGTGTGCAACTGTTTGAACTCGGGGCCTCGGTGTCCCATCAAGGGCTTCAGCATGGCCCTTGCGACTCCGGGGGGGACGTTAGTGGGACCCGGAAGCATTATCAGCCGCTGTACTTCGCTCAACGAGGACACCTAGCTAGCGATAAGCGGCTCGCCGCGAACCCAGTTATTTTAAGCCTTAGCCGGGAAAGCCCCACGGTCCATGCCCATCATAACTCTACTGTCGGATTTCGGAACCCGAGACCCTTACGTTGCCCAGATGAAAGGCGTCATCTTCAGCCTCTGCCCCGGCTGCCAGGTGGTGGACATAACGCATGAAGTGGAGAAACATGACACACTGATGGGCGCGTTTTTTCTGGAGACATCTGTATCTCGCTTTCCAAAAGGGACTGTTCACGTTGCCATAGTTGACCCCGGCGTGGGGAGCAGAAGACTGCCGATCGCCATCGTGTGCCGGCAGGGTGTTCTGGTAGGGCCAGATAACGGATTGTTGTGTTCTGCTGCGCGAAAACTCGGAATTATCTCAACCTACCGGATTCAGCGTCTTGGCCCAGGTCAACACTCTGTTTCGGCGACATTCCACGGGCGCGATGTCTTTGCAGTCACTGCGGCACAGTTGGCTGCCGGGCTTGAGCCTCGGCGGCTGGGTCCTAAAGTATCAGGGCTCTTCGAGCTGGACGCTTCAAGTGTAACTCTGGAAAAGGGCCGGTTAAAGTGCCACGTTTTACACGTGGACAGGTTCGGAAACATCATCACAAACGCCGAGAACGAATACTTGGGCAGGCTGGGCCTAAGACATGGAAGTCGAGTGTTAGTAAAATGCAGGACAGGAGTGTTTCAGGGCCGAGTCGTGAACTCGTACTACGAGGCCGAGCTTAGGGAGCTGGTTGTCCTTCGCGGGAGCCAAGGCTATGTTGAGGTAGCGCTTCGAGAGCAGCCAGCCGCATCGTCGTTGGAGGTGAAGCCAAGGGACGAGCTGGAACTGCGCTTGCGCTAACTAGCCTTATCGCTCAGCGATAGGTCTATGATACGTTCGACTCCACCAATACTCTTGATGTATTTGGAGACGCTGCCTGGCAGGAGTTCCTCCCAGTTCCCCTTGGTCAGCATTCTATGTCGCACCTCCGTCGCCGTGTAGGTCTCCCTATGGTGGAATGGTAGCTTCTCCACTCTGAGCCCTGCCTCTTTCAACAGTCGCCCCGTAAGCGGCTCATTTGTAAAGGCGACGTGAAATTCAGGGGTCTGAGAGAGAATGTGGGCAACCCAGACCTTGTGAAACTCCGCGTCTGGCAAAGGCATGATGAGAAGGCGGCCGGGGTCGATGTTTGCCTCTCTCATTGCTAGGCGCACCATCGTAATTCTTTCGCCCGCCGTGAACGGGTTCTCCGTGGTGTGGCTGTGTTGAGCACTGCCTACGACGATTACAACGTCATCAACGTGGGAGAGAATGTGGTTTACGGCTTCTAGATGGCCTAGATGGAAAGGCTGGAACCGGCCTATGTAGAGGCCCGTGGTCAAGATACGTACCTAACCGGGGGTCCAGAGCGCGCCGGGTAGGATTCTTTCTCCTTGAAACGGTATTCCTTCCCGTTCGAGCAGCCCCTTCTTAACATCGGGCCTACTGTGCCGGGGTGCGCGGCTCATGGAGTAGTTCCCCACTGTCATGTCCACTGGGACAACGCGGTGGCAGGGAACGAATAGCGGGTAGGGGTTTGATCCCACGGCTTGGCCTACTGCCCGAGGACCTGAATCGATAGCTTTCGCGATCAGCCCGTAGTTCGTTACTCGTCCTCGAGGTATGCGGTCAAGGACCGCGTAGACTTTTGTCTGGAAACTGGTATTTTGTTCGCGCCCGAACTGCACTCTGCTCTGCGGCTCCTGTCCTCTGAAGATCCTGATCATTTCCTCAAGATAGCGATGCTCTGACATTCCGCGGTGTTTCCCCATCGTCCTCTCTGAGTAGTCCGACAGGTTTCGTTCTACCGTTCCCTTCTCATCTGAGAACGCGCACGCGATAAGCCGGTCATTGTTGTCCACTAAGACGCCGAACCATGTTCCGTCCTGGAAGGAGAACGCCGGCTGGAGGCTTATCATGTCTGAAAGAGGACGGGGAGGGCTGTATTCTTTAAGCATTGGGCATACGCCAGGTTCGAAAAAATGATTGACGTGGATGGGAGTTTTGGAGAGGGCGGGGGGCAGATTCTCCGAACAGCAGTCTCCCTAGCAAGTGTTCTGGGGAAAGATGTTCGAATCAATAACATACGGGCGGGCAGGTCCGAGCCGGGGCTGAAGGCGCAGCATCTCACTGGGGTTAGAGCTGCCGCGGAGATTTGTGACGCGGAAGTGGAGGGCGCGGAGGTAGGATCGACGAAGCTGGTCTTTCAACCCTCAAAGTTGAAGAGCGGTGGTTTCCGGTTTGATGTGGGAACCGCCGGGAGTATCACGCTAGTTCTCCAGACAATTATGCCTTTAATGATCTGTGCGGGGGGAAGGGTTGTGGTGGGGGTCACGGGGGGCACTGACGTCAGGTGGAGCCCCCCAGTAGATTACGTTTCGAATGTGACTCTCAAAGTTTTGAGAAAGATGGGCTATGATGGTCGGCTGGAGGTAGCGAGGAGAGGACATTACCCGCGAGGAGGGGGCCTTGTCCGGTTCTCTGTCGAGCCAGTTGAGGGCCTCAAGCCGATAGCCGGGCTTGACCTAGGGGTTGTTGTCGAAGTTCGCGGCGTAAGCCATTCTGTAGGTCTTCCTGTACACGTGGCTGAGCGACAGTCCGCTGCCGCAGCCAGAGTCCTTCGCGCAGGAGGCTTGCCTAAGCCGGAAATCATCATCGAGTATCAGGAGACAGGACCTGGCTTGGGACCGGGCAGCGGGCTTGTCCTCTTCGCGGAAACGGAGCGGGGGGCAGTTCTAGGTGCTGACAGTTTGGGGGAGAGAGGGAAGCCGGCCGAGGAGGTAGGTTCTGATGCGGCCAACAGACTCGTCGAGGAAGTAGAGTCGGGGGCCTTCCTGGACCGGCATATGGGAGACATGGTCATTCCGTTCATGGCTCTTGCAAACGGGACCTCAGAGGTTTCCCTGTCCCGGGTGACTCAGCACACCCTCACGAACGTGAAGGTGGCGGAGTTGTTGGCGGGAGTGAAGTTTGAGATCGACGGGGAGCTCGGGGGAAAAGGCGTTTTGCGGGCAACAGGCCTGGGCCTTAGGAATGTGCCTTCCGTTTCTCCCACAGGGTCGACTTCTCATCCCTGATGTAGAGGATTCTGTGGAACGGAATCTGGGTCTCACCGTCGCCCAAGAGGAACCATCCCTTTCCAACATGCTTGACTTCTGAGACTTTGATTGTTACCCTGTCGTCGGGGGCTCCGCGGTGCACATACGCAAGTTCGAAGCGAGACGGGTCTCCGCCGCCTCTGAGAATGCGTGAGAGGATTCGTCTCACCGGATGTTCGCCCGTTGTATCGTCCTCCTAGTCTGTTGTTTTCGTTTCGGTGGATGTTGTGGCGGTACCTTTATAGCGAGATGGATGAGCTGCCCGCTTTTGGGCGGACGTCATTGAGCGATGAACCTTACATGCCTGGAGCGACCACAGTGGGAATGGTCTGCAAGGACGGCGTGCTGCTTGCCTCTGAGCGTCGATACTCATATGGCACTTTCGTCATGAGTAAGGTCGCGAAGAAGGTTTTCAGGATAACAGACAACATCGGTGTTGCGTGCGCTGGGATAATTGGCGACATGCAGGTGTTGGCCCGTGAGGCGCTGGCTTACATGAACCTGTACCAGTTCGAGAGGGAAAGGAAGGGGACCGTGAAGAACGCTGCGAAGATGCTGGCCAACCTGCTTTCGGCCAGGCGGCTGTACCCGTATCTGGCGCAGACGATTATCGGGGGGATGGATGATGGGAAGCCGGGTTTGTATGTCTTGGACCCTATCGGGTCTGTGTTGGAGGACAAGTTTTCGGCCGTCGGGACTGGTGCGGAGATTGCAATGGGAGTTTTAGAGTCTGACTTTAGGGAGGGTCTTAGTGTGGAGGAGGCTAAGCTTATTGTTCTGAAGGCGATAAAGTCTGCTCTGGCCCGTGATATCTCTAGCGGTGACGGTGTCGACCTCTTGATAATCACGGCGCACGGAATCCAGGAAGAATCGACAAAGTTTTCCTAGGCGTACTTAGGGAAGCAAATTCTGTTATAGGCTAACCAGTCATTGTAAGGACTGGTCTGTATTGCTCACGAAGAGAGACCTGAGTCTTATTCAGAAAGGGCTGACTAGGTTTGACGCTGTGAGGGAGGAGATCTTGAACCTCTCGCGGGTTGCAATACGCCTCTCCGGCTCCTCTATTCTAGAGATTCACAGGGGGGACTTTGCGGCCGCATCTTCCTCCCTTCAGCAGGCGGAGAAAGTTCTGGCGCGTATTGACGGGATTTCAGAGGGTTTTGCTGAACTAAGGGCGTCACAGGGAGTTATCGTGGCTTTCCAAGAGTTTGTGGAGGCATCAGCGCTGAGGAGTTTTGTTGAGAGGGGCAGGATTCCCTCGCTCGGCGATGTTAGGAGCGACCCTCGGAGCTACATGCTTGGATTGCTCGACGTTATCGGCGAGTTTCGCCGTATGGCCTTGAATTCTCTGCGGAAGGGTGATGTTGGGAAGGCTGAGAGTCTGCTGGGTTTGATGGAGGGCATCTATGAAGACCTTCAGTGATTGGAGCATACCGCGATTGTTCCGACTTTTAGGGTGAAGATGGACGCTGCGAGGCGTATCATCGAGACGACTAGGGGGGACGTGGTTACTGAGGTCAGGCGTTTCGGGCTGGAACAGGCGCTTGGCCGTTTGGAGAAGAGGCTTGGAAAACGCGTTGATGGTTGAACTCGGAGAGGCTCTTCGAGTTCAAAGACGCTGACTCTGCCAGGGCCAGGCAGCGAGAGTTCTCGCTGTGCGTCGTGGACAGGACTCCTTCAGGGTTTAGTCCTCGCCGATTCTGTGGGCTTGACGCCGCCTACAGAGGTGACTTCGGTGTTGGTGTCGCGGCTGTCTGGGATTTGGGGGCTTCCTGTATGGCCGAGACCCGTAGTGTGGTGTTGAGGGTCCCGGTTGACTATGTACCGGGACTGTTGGGTTTCAGGGAGGGACCGCTGGTCGTTGCTGCTGCGAAAATGCTCGGGGGCCGCGCTGACGTATTTCTGACTGATGGACATGGAGTGGCTCACCCTGATCGGTTTGGACTGGCGTGTCACGTTGGGCTCGCTTTGGACAAGCCCACTGTCGGGGTTGCGAAGTCGATTCTGCATGGAAGAGTGCACGATGGTGAGGTCACTGACAAGGATGGGACGGTTCTCGGCCGGGTTTTCTTAGCCGGGAGGTCGAGGCGTTTCTATGTGAGCCTAGGCCAGAGGGTCAGTCTTGAGGATGCTTTTGAGACTGTTCGCAGGTTGCTGGTAGATGACCATATAGCTCCCTTAAGAGCGGCCCATCTGGAAAGCGTACGGCTGAGGAGCAAGCTTCCGGGTTGAAACCTTCGCACTTGCTGGTTTTGTACAAGCTTGCGGAGCTGGGTGCTCATGAGAAGGAGGTCTTGTGCAGCACCGTGGACGTGGCTAAGGGCATAGGGTCCTCGCAGCAGACTGCTTCACGGCTCCTGATCGATATGGAGAGGCTCGGTCTAATTAGTCGGGCTAGGGAAGGCCGAAACCAGCGCGTCCGGATAATGGAGGATGGCCTCCGGCACTTGACTGGTATGTACGGAATTTTGAAGCGTGTTTTTGACGCGCCTGGGAAGGAGCTTGTCCTGAACGGGGTTGTGTTTTCGGGGCTTGCTGAGGGGTCCTATTACATGAGCCTGGAGGGCTACCGAAAACAGTTCAGGTCGAAGCTCGGGTTTGTCCCGTTTCCGGGCACGCTGAACCTCCGCGTTAGGAAAGAGGATTTGAACGGGCGGCGGATGCTGGAGAGCTACTCGTCCGTATACATCGAGGGTTTTGCGAACGCGAAGAGGAGTTATGGGCCTGCGAAGTGTTTCAGGGCGGTTGTGAACGAGAAGGTCTCGTCTGCGATTATTCTTCCTGTCCGGGCGCACTATGGTGAGGATGTGGTGGAGTTGATTGCTGCGCAGTCGTTGAGGAAGCGGCTGCGGCTGAAGGATGGGGACACGGTTAGGGTGCGGGTGACTCTCGGGTCCTGAGGGTTGCTGCGTGAAAATCTCTTGTTTGCGGTGTATGCGCCTCCCCTCCCTCCGAACGATTTTCACGAAGGAAGTTGCGGTTTTGGGGGTGTTTTTGAGCACATTAGGCATGTTTTCGGGCTGTTTTTGACCAGCTCGGCAGGGTTCGGCTGCGGCTTCTGAGGACACGTGTCTTCAGGCTGGTGCTGCTGTTGAGCCCTGCTGGGCCGAACCGGGGAATCTGAACGACTCGTATGGGTAACTGTTCGTGTTTGATGATTTTCTCGACCGCTTTTTTGATGTCGTTCTGGTCGTGGCCTATGCAGACGATGTCGGGCTTGAACTGCTGGAGTATTCCTAGAAAGTCTACCTCCTGGTGGCCGAGGATTGCTCTGGCTACTGGCTTGAGGGCTGCTACTATCTCGCGGCGCTGTTGTTCTGGCATGATGGGCTTTCGGCCCTTTCTTCGCTTGACTGTGGAGTCTCTGGCTACGACGACGATGAGCCTTGCTCTGGGCCCGCCTGTCTTCTTTGACTCTTCTAGGAAGCGGATGTGGCCGGGGTGGAGGAGGTCGAAGGCTCCTGTCGCGAGGACCGTCTTGCCAGAGGCCATGCTGGCCGGGTTTGCGGTGGGCCTTGGAATAAGAATTCTTTCTGGTCAGGGCGGGGCGGGCTGTGGAGGTGTTTTGAGTCTCGGGCTGGTGGAGTAGGCGGTCTTGCGGCGCAAAAGTTTGCAGTCAGACTCCCCTCTTTGCCGAGGGGGGTTTCTGTCCGGGCTTGTTCTGGGCGAGTTCGCTTATTCTAGGTGCGGAATCTGCCCGGAGCATTTTCGTGACGATTGTGGACTGGTATAAACATGGTGGACAATCGCTTCGTGTTATCTAGTGGTGCAGAATCTCGGGCTTGGATCCGGGAGACGAGCCTGTTTTGGGCTTGTTCTGGGCGGTTTTTCGCGTTTGGGGTTTGGAATCCCTGTTTGGCGGGTGTGCGAACTATCTGCTCTTCGGCGGGTTTTGTCCGGGGATAGCTGTACGGTCTAGAGGTGTAGGGCTGAATTGCTGAATCTGGTTCGTATTAGTTTGTTTTTCGGGGTCCAGGGTGGAAAATGGCCGTGTCTTGGTAAGACTTGTCGTGGGGGGTTGTAGCCTTTTCCGGCCTGTATTCCGTGCTATACCGAGAAGCCCTGTTTGGGGTCGCCTTTTGGCTGGTACTTGAGCGTAATGCGCCCGCTGGCTTGCTGTAGGGGCTCTTCACGTTTCTTTGTCGTCACGGCCACGGGGGTAAAGCCTGAGATGACAGCGTAGGCGCTGGATTCTTCGCCCCTGCCCACGCAGTGTACGCGTAGCCTGTGCAGTAGTTCGCCATGGCTGAAGGTCATCCGGGTCTGCTCCGCGGTTAGTACGATAGCAGGGCCGTTGCAGGATGGACAGGTGAGGCTCTCATGGCGGGCAATCTTGAGCCCGCAGTCAGGACACCAAACGTCCTCGTCCCGGCGGGCTATGAAAATGGACTGCCAAACGCCCAGGTGTTTGAGGGGACTGCAGCGTTTCCATTCCGCTGGAGTGAGACGTGTGGGCTTGAACGCCCACGGCGCCTCCTCCTTCCACCTGGCGAACTGGTCTATTCCCCCGTCGCAGCCCCTGTGAAAGAAGCTTCGGTGTCGGTCGGTGGTGAAGACTGCTGAGACGGGTTCGCGGGGACGAATGTTTCTGTCGCAGCCCGAACACTTGACCAAGGCTGAGACCGCCTGGGGCATGGCCGGATTTCAGCGCAGTGTAACCCAGAACTGGCAAAAGGAAGAGAGATTTCCCTAGGAAATGCTGTAGCCGTTGTTCTAGAGATCTACAAGTTCCAGGAATTTCAGAGCGTCCAAGAGGCCCTCCGCGTAAGCTATGCAGGCGAGCGAGGTTACTGGCTTCTCAGCGTTGACGTAGTGCTTTGCGTCTCTGGTGTA
>DATBWE010000005.1:0-6972 GCA_036514975.1 Bathyarchaeia archaeon | reverse complement strand
CGTACATGGGCTGCGACTGTTCTCTGGCCTTGGTGGGGCCTCGCATCATGGATTTTTTTGTCGAAAGCATCGACCCATCCGTTAATCGCTTCAAGGGACAGCGCCAGAGCTGCTTCGGCTGTCAATGTCAAGAAGAACGCATCGTGGAGGGCAAGGCAACCCATACCCAACATTTGCTGCGTCCCGTTGTTCAATGCCAGGCCCTCCTTTGCTTCTAGCGAAATGGGACGGTGACCTGCTTCCTCGAGGGCGGCTTTTCCAGAGAGCCATCTGCCTTTGGCTTGGGCCTTTCCCTCGCCCATCAGGACTAGGGCCATATGCGACAATGGGGAGAGGTCTCCGCTGGCTCCGACAGACCCTTTCCTAGGCACGTAGGGATGGACTTGCTTGTTCAGAAGAGAGACTATGAGCAGCGGAATCTCTGGCCTTATGCCAGAATAGCCCTTCAGTAGGGTGTTCGCTCGTAGGAGCATCATCGCCCTAACGTCGTCAGGATCCATTGGAGGGCCTACGCTGGCCGCGTGGCTTCGAATGAGGTTTAACTGGAGTTGATTCATCTCCTCGGTGGGAATCCCCACGTTCGAAAGGGCCCCGAACCCAGTGTTAACCCCGTAGACAACTGCTCTTTCCGCCAAGGATCTCTCCAGCGCGTTTCTCCCGCGAGCAGTCCTCGCGATTGCCTCCTTCTCCACGACGACAGTGACCTTTTCCCTGGCTACCAGAATTACCTCGTCGAGAGAAAGGTGGGCCCCGTCTATGGTTACCTGCGCCAATTTTCCTCTGTTGAGGTTCGTCGTCGTAACCGGGGAGATAAGCGTTGGTTGGCTACTTTAGCATGGGCATCCTAATGCCCTGGTCCCTGGCAATTTTCTTCGCGCTCTCGTAACCAGCGTCAGCATGTCTGACAATTCCCAGGCCAGGGTCTGTCGTCAGCACTCTTTCCAGCCGCTCTGAGGAGTCAGGGGTCCCGTCCGCTACGAGACACATGCCAGCGTGTATGCTGTAGCCGATCCCCACTCCTCCTCCATGGTGAACGCTGACCCAGGTGGCTCCTGCCGCCGTGTTGAGAAGCGCGTTAAGTATGGGCCAGTCGGCGATAGCGTCGCTGCCATCTGCCATTCCCTCTGTTTCCCGTCTCGGTGATGCGACGCTTCCGGAGTCTAGGTGGTCTCTTCCGATCCAGACAGGGCCTGAGAGTCGGCCGTCCCGCACCATTTCGTTGATTAGTAGGCCGAACTTTGCTCGTTCTCCGAACCCTAGCCAGCATACTCGTGCCGGTAGTCCTTGGAACTTGACGGATTCCTCTGCTTTCTGTATCCACCTTGCCAGGTCCTTGTTCTGGGGAAATGTTTCGAGAATCAGCCGGTCTGTCTCCATAATGTCATCCTGGCTTCCTACGAGTGATGTCCATCTGAAGGGGCCTCTTCCCTCGCAGAACATCGGACGTATGTAGCGCTGGACGAACCCGGGAATCTCGAAGGCCTCAGTCATTCCAGCGTCAAAGGCTTGCTGTCGCAGATTATTGCCATATTCGAACGCGACCGCGCCTTCCCGCGCCATCTCGACAATGGCCTTCACATGGGAGACGATGCTCCTAGCGGCCTCTTCAAGATACTTCTTGGGGTCTGAGGCCCTAAGGTCATCGGCTTCTTCTTTCGAGAGGCCGGCCGGATAATACCCGTTTAGGGGGTCGTGGGCTGATGTCTGGTCGGTTACCACGTCCGGAATAATCCCTCTCCTGACGAGTTCCGGATGGACTTCGGCAGCATTACCTAACAGGGCCACGCTCCGAGGAATCCTCTCCCTCTTCGCATCTGTAACTAGGCGGACTGCTTCGTCTAGGCTGTCGGTCCAAGTCTCCACGTAGCCATGACGGATTCTCCGCTCAATTGCCGACTTGCTAATCTCCACAGCCAACGCTACGCCGTCGTTCATGGTAACGGCCAGTGGCTGCGCGCCCCCCATTTCTCCGAGACCTGCCGTGAGGACAAGTCGACCCTTCAGGCTCCCGTGGAAATGTTCTCTGGCAGCGGCCGCTAGCGTTTCGTATGTTCCTTGCAGTATTCCCTGGGTTCCAATGTAGGCCCAGGATCCAGCGGTCATCTGTCCATACATGATGAGCCCCTTCTGTTCCAGTTCGAAGAAATAGTCCCATGTTGCCCATTTAGGAACCAGCATTGCGTTGACAATCAGGGCACGGGGAGCCATTCTATGTGTCTGGAAGACAGCCACAGGCTTGCCGCTCTGAACTAGCATCGTCTCATCCTCCCCGAGATTTTTCAACGTGTCCTCGATCACCTCCAGGGCCGCCCACGACCTGGCCGCGCGGCCAGTCCCACCGTACACTATCAGATTGTCAGGGTCCTTCGCGACATCAGGGGCCAGTACATTATGCAGCATTCGAAGTATCCCTTCAATTTGCCAGTTCTTACAATGCAGGGTGTGTCCAGTAATGAGGGAGACTTTGTCACCGTGTTTGAGTGCCGGGACCGGTTCTTGGACGCGTTTTCGTTGGGTCAAGGAACCCTCTTGCCCCCGGCTACGACTACCCTTCCCCCGATAAGGACCTTGTCCACAAGCCCTCCCGGGTAAGCGTAACCTATCCGCTTGTGGCTAGGAGCCCGGATAATGTTGATGTCAGCAGCCTTGCCCGGCGCAATTGCTCCGATTCTATTGTCGAGGCCGAGGGCGCGGGCTGCGTTTATCGTAATTCCTCGAATGATTTCCTCGGCCCGCATCCTGAGTTCCCTAGCTGCAAGCGCCGCAGAGGTCAACTGTCCGAGGACCCAGTTTGCCGGGCTAAAATCCGTTCCGAGGGCGACTGGCAAGCCCATTGACAGCATTTCCCTCGCCCTTGCATACTGTGTCATGAGGAGACTGTGAGACGAGGCAGGAAGTAGAACAGGCGTCACACCTGTCTCACGCATCTTCTCAAGTTCGCTGGTTGGAGAGTGGACCAGATGGTCTGCTGAAACGGCACGTGTCTTGTTCGCTATCGCAGCTCCCCCGCTATCACTGAACTCGTCGGCGTGAATCTTGACTCCCAAACCCGTCCCGAGGGCTGCTCGCAGAATCCTCAGAGATGACTTGGCATCAAAAGCACCCTTCTCGCAGAAAACATCGCAGAACTCGGCAAGTCTCCGTTTTGCTACAACCGGGAGCATTTCCCTGATGACCAGAAGAGCATAGTTTTCCGGTTCGGAGTGCTCCGGAGGGACCGCGTGAGCTCCGAGAAACGTGGCAACTATGCGGCATGGGTGTTCTCTTGCCAGACGATTTATCGTCCGTAGCATCTTGAGCTCCTCATGTAGACGCAGTCCGTAACCGCTCTTGATTTCAATGGTTGTAGTTCCTTCTTCGAGGACGGTATCGAGCCTCTCTCGCGAAATCTCCAGCAGGTCTTCTGGGGTCGCCTGGCGGGTTCGGTTGACTGTTTCCAGAATTCCCCCGCCCCTCCTTAGGGCATCCATATAGGGCACGCCTCCCACGCGACGCTGGAACTCTTCTTCCCTAGACCCGTCGAAGACTAGATGCGTGTGCGGGTCCACAAAACCTGGCAGAACTATTTCGTCGTTGGCGTGGATTATGAAGGTAGCCGTGTATTTTCTCTCGATAGACTCTGTCGACGCCGCTTCGACTATTGCACCTCTGTCGACGGCCACGCCTCCACCGTCAATGACTCCTAGGTCGTGTGTACCGAGTCTGTCGTCGACGGTGACTGTTTCTTCGGAGTCGAGAATTAAGAGGTCAACTCGCCGTTTGGCCATCCGTACCAGCGTCTGGTGTGCAAGGTCCGCTTGATAAGCTCGGAGTTGTCGAGTCGAGAACTAGAGTGAGATTCTACCGTTTACCATTACGGTACTGCCGTTTATCGCTATTGTCGGTCTTTCAATTGTCCCAGAGAAGGCGAAGCTGCTGTCGTTCTTCCCCCCAATGCCTCTATTTTCTCCTACTCCCACTGAGGCTGTTCCCAGGGCCAATTCGTCTGTCGTATAGCCGATCAGTTCCACTCTAGGGTTTAGACCTATGACGAACTGGCCTATGTTGGCCTTGTCGCCTTTCGTGGCTTCGAAGACTTCACGGAAGACCTCTCCGAACTTTTCGGCGTGATATTCGGCGATTTTGCCTTTCTCGAACCTGAAGCTGAGGCCTCTGATCATTCTTCCCTTCAACGCTCTGGGCGTGTCGAAGACGATGGTTCCTTGGGCTGAGTCTTCGAGAGGTGCCACCTCAACCTTCCCGGAGGGAAGCTGGGTCGACACTAGCCCTCTTCCGATGTCCTCCTGGTCCACGATTCCGTCTTGGACGTGCACCGGTCTCTTGGTGATGTCGAACTTTAGGTCTGTGCCTGTTTTTGATGTTAGGTGAATACGGCTTCCGCGTTCAAGGCGGTTCGCAATCTTTCTTCCTAGTTCGGCCATCTTGGAATAGTCAGTCTTGATAGCGTCCTCTGTCATCTTGAGCCATCGTCCATAATCCAGGTCATAGGTTCTTGCTCTCTCAGGAGTGATTTGTCCGAGCAGGACTTCCGCGGTTCGGACTTTCTTTTCGAATGTCTTGTCGAGGACTGGTTTTTCGCCCTCAAAGTAGCTTTCCAGCCTGGTGGCTGGGATTTCTCTAAACTTGGTCGGGTCTTGGGGGCCGCCAAGCAAGATCCAGACAGTTATGCTGTCGGCAGCGTTCAGAATGTGTCTCGGGGTCTTGCGTATGTACTGGTCAGGGATTTGTTCGAGAGCATTCCACCACAGCCGGTCCGTCATCAGTGTTATCATGGGTTTTGCCCCTGTCCTGTAGCATTCTAGGGCTATGTCGCTGGCAAGGTCTATCGTATGTTGCCATGTCTCGATTAGAACCATGTCGTCCTCGTGGACCTTCAGGGACCCGTGAACGATTCTTTTCGCTACCGTGTCCTCGGGCAAACGGTTATCGACCAAGACGTCTTGCTTCTCGTCTTACATAAGCGTTGAACATCTCGCGTGGATTCTCGTAACTAGCCGCGACTCGTTATTGGGGTCTATTCGCGTTGTTCTGGGACGCCAAATCCTATGACGAGGAGGGTGTGAAACTTTCTCATCAACTCGCTAACCTCGGGTTTGTAGAACAGTTGCGGTTTGCCCTGGGTCCTTACGAACTCGTCGTAGCTGCCTTTGTATCCTTTTACGATTCTGGACAAGGCAAACTCCTCCGCCCGGTCTCCCATCAGAGTAAACGTTCCCGGGCCGAGCTCTGTTCGCCTTAGTAAGACCAGAGGTAGTCTAACTCTCTCCTTGAACTCTTCGGGCAGGGCTGCGGCTAGTTGGCCAAGTTCTGCCGGTTTCATGATGATTCTCCCGCCATCGACAGTGGGTACGCTGGGTGGGTCCTCTTTGAGAAGCTCCTTCAGCGTCCGCCTCGCCTTTGGGAGGTGTGCATTGAGTCTACGCATTTCCTCACGGAATATTGTGTCAGCGAGTCGGTCTCTGGATTCCACAGTCGAACACTACTTCTCTCCGCGAATCATGCAGTGGTCCATTTCGAACGGTTCAAGCCTGACGACGTCTGTAATCTTGTATCCTCGGCCCTGCAATTGCCCCGCTTCCTCTCGAAAAATTTCAGAGGGGTTTCGCGTCACATCGATGCTCCTTGATTTGACCGCGAGGAGAAAACAGCCACCTTTGGAGAGGAAGACGTCCATGTTTTCCGCGAGTATTCGAGCCTGGTCGGGCTGGGCGATGTCGGCGTAGGCACAGTCCACTTCTGGAACTAGGCTCCTGTACCTGGAAGGGAACCGGGCGTCTTCAAAAATCGGCAGCGTGTTTGGTCGGTTCTTGCAGACGTTGTTGACCAAATCTCTGAACGATCTCTGGGCGAACTCGACGCAGTACACCCGGCCCTGGGCCCCCACAATGTCGCTGACGTGGCTTACGGTCGTCCCACTCGCAGCGCCGAGGTAGAGGGCTTTCGAACCCGGCTTGACAGGGACGTTGGTTAGGCCCTTGAGTATGGCCGCGGCTAGCTTGCTACGGTGAGGGTCCCAGATTCTGAATTCTCTATCTTTGACCCTTACCGTATCTTCGCCGTAGACGCTGATCCCTTCCGCCATACTTTTCGTGGCCAGCCTCTTTCCGCCACTCGCCCGGTCTATCCAGTAGACTCCTTCTAGCGTCTCGTGGGGCTTGATGATCGGCTTCTGCATATTTCTGTCGCGGAGGCTGTCCATGGTACCGTTCTTTCAGCTCCTTAATCTTCTCGTCGAGAGCGCGTCTGAACCTGTCTCCCTGGTTTCCTCCTCCAAAAGCATCCATTCGAGCCGCTATGGCCAGTTTGCCTGCCACAGCTCTAGCGATCTTTCCCCGCAGCCATTTTGGCGCCTGATGGATTGCCGCGTACTGGAATATTATCCCGTGCTTGGGTGGACGCGCGCCAGTCTTGAGGGTTCTGAAGAGGGCCTTCTCCGCTCCGAGAACCTGAAGTGTGCTGGCAGGCATCTTAGCCACACGATCGAGCCCGCCTGCAATGGAGATTATCTTCGCCGATAGGACAGCTCCAAGAACTGCGCTCATGTTCGGAGCAACCTCGACCATAATCTTGTCCGCGTATTTCTCGGCAGTATCCCGCAGCTTGTAGAGTTCGAGTACTCTGCTGCAAACCTCCCCAAGCCATTCCATATCTGGGGCGGGCATTTCGGCGCCCATGGATCTCTGAGCCGCGTCAGAGATGGTGATGGCCTTGTCTTCGGGTATTCCAACTTTGACCAGATTCTCAGGCGAAAATAGGCTCCTAGGACCAAGGTTCTGGACCAGCCGGGCGTAAGTGTCGTGCTTCTCGATCATGCGGTCGAGCTCAGGAAAATGGAGCCCGTACCATTCTCTGATTCTTCCCGCGAGAAGGTTCAGTGTTTTGTCTAGGTCTTCTATGCATCTTACTGTCTGAATCGCGTACAGGTCTCGTTTCGTAGTGGCTACTGCGATTGCACTCCTCGCCAGCTCCATG
>DATBWE010000004.1:0-10914 GCA_036514975.1 Bathyarchaeia archaeon | reverse complement strand
AAGACGGTAGGCTCTACTTAGCCATTCCATCAACTGACTATTCATATCTTCAGGCGAGCTCAGCTTGACCGAGTGCCCCACCCTGCTAGGGCCGACCCTCTTAGTGATTATCCTCTCGTGCCCAATCTCGCGATCCGAGATGAACCCGAGATGAAGGTGGTCCGGTCTGACCGAGACGGCTCCGAAGTGGTACTTGCTGACACGGTAGAGCTTCATCAAGAAGCACCTCAGTTTCTGGCTTGCGTTCATAAATTTACAAGGCAGAGAATGCCATTTCCGGAGCCATCTAGTTGGGACCCTTGGAAATCTACGTACGGCTCGCCAACCCGCCCGGAGACTTGGTAGCCAAATACACGCGTAAAGAACGCGAATTTTTCTTCGACTACGCCAATTATGTCCTCCAACTCTTGAAGGCCTCGCAGGTCCAACAACAGCTCAGACACCTGATGGAAATAGAGAACATGGAGTTCCGTAGAGCTGTCGACCTTCGCATCATGGCCTTCCCCGCCCGGCCGCTCCACGGACGGCCTAGAAATATTCTTCACGGAAGCTACAATCATGACAATGCCCAGATCAGCATATACCCGTTGAAAGTGAAACGGAACTGGATTCGCCAGGAAGGCTTCTGCACCTTCAAAACCCCAGCCGGCCAACTCTCATCCTCGCAGCAGAAGATGCTCCAGGAAATCTCTGTCTCCGCCATAACCACCTTGATCCATGAAGTGTTACATGTCAAGTTCGAGAACCGAGGCCTACCACGGTACGCCGAGGAGGCGATCGTGAGAAAGCTGGAAAAGAAATACGCTCACGAATGGATGAGTAGCCTTCCAGCCGCCATGATAGAGGAGCCTCTCCCGATGTCCCCGACCCACTAATCCACACGGATTCCTATCTCTTGAAGCTGTCAAATGAGGAAAATCGTCTCGGGCTCGCGCTCTGGCCCGGCACCCCCGCCAGAGAAACTCTGAGAATCGGAAAACTCGCGGACGAGGCCGGCCTCGACTCTCTATGGATAACAGAGAGCACACTGGCCCCCGGACGCGACGCAATCTCAATCCTCGGAGCACTCTCTGCATCCACGTCGAGAACAAGGCTCGCAACCGGCATCATCAACATATTCACTAGGTCGCCTACCCTAATCGCGTCCACAGCCGCGACCTTGGACGAGCTCTCGGAGGGAAGAGCGGTACTCGGCCTCGGAACGGGACACCAAGACCCGTTGACGAAGTGGCACTCAGTTCACTTCGAGAAGCCCATTACAAGGATGCGAGACTATGTTGAGGTAATT
Source organism: Bathyarchaeia archaeon (assembly GCA_036514975.1). Taxonomy (GTDB): domain Archaea; phylum Thermoproteota; class Bathyarchaeia; order 40CM-2-53-6; family 40CM-2-53-6; genus BA-19. The sequence goes on along the minus strand of DATBWE010000004.1, from coordinate 9,626 downwards.
CGGAGAGTTCTGGAAGGAGGAAAAGTCGACTACCGTGGCAGCACCGTCGCTGTCCAAGACTTCAAGCTGGCCATGAAACCGCAACGCCAAGTCCCAGTCTACCTGGCAGCGGTCGGGCCCAAGATGGCGCGACTGGCCGGGGAGATAGCTGACGGCGCGCTGGTCACGATGAATACCCTTCCGCAGCTCAAGAAGCTTGCAAACCTCGCAACAACAACTGCCTCTGGCAGAGGGAGAATGCTTGACGTTGCTGCCTACAGCCTTTCTTTCGTTTCGGAAGACCAGGAGGAAAATGTCCGAATGGCGAAGAGGGTCCTAGCTATGTATTGTTCAGCCTCGTTCTACAACAAGGTCTTCGCGGCCGCAGTCTACGAGAAGGAGGCTGGAGAAATCGCACGGTTCTGGGCCGCAAACGACAGGGAAACCGCGTATGAGTTGGTGACTGAGCGAATGATTCGAGATTTCGCAGCACTCGGAGTGGAGGAAGCTGTCAAGATGGTTCGACACTATCGAGAAGCAGGCGTCACGTTGCCAGTAATGTCTCTGGTCCACGTAGAGGATTTCGAACAGTCGGTCACTAGACTGTTCAGTCAACTAGCGGCCTAATTCGGTCAGAGCCAGTCTTGGCCGGTCTACGGTCTAGCTGGAACCTGGACTGTCATGGATCTGCCGCCGGTCTCGAGTGGAAAGCCCTCCCGCGTCCAGCCCTCAAGCCCGTCGAGCATCTCCTTGACTCTGAACCCCAAGGCGCTGAGTTTGGCAGCTGCTTTGGTTGAAGCGTTACAGTAGAGCCCTGCGCAATATGTGACTAGGACTTTGTCCTTTGGAAGGCTTGCTGTAGTCTCGGCGTCGATGGTTCGGTAGGGCAGGCTTATCGATCCCGGAATGTGCCCTCTCGCATAGGACTCGGGACGCCTCGCGTCGATTACGATGAAGCCAGTTTCACCATTCTGCATGTCCGTGTAGACATCGGACGGGTCCGTCTCGAAAGCCAGCTTTGACCGAAAATGCTCGGCAGCGGAGGCAGGGTCGCCAGCTTCTGTCTCCAAAACTTTGGAACGTTTCTGCGCATGGCTAATGGTTTCAAGGGTTGCGGTCACGTCACGCTAACCTCGGCCTGCTACACTCTGTGGTTGGATATAAGCATGGGACGGGCGCCAGACGGTATTGTCACGAACATTTCAAGAATCGGGTCCACGCGAATTGACAGCGCAAACTACACACTCCAATTCTCCAACGGCAACACCCTCGGAGAGGATACGCCCACTGCCCCAGGAGATGGGTTCTCACTTTTCGCATCGCACAACAACATAATGAACGAAAACACTGCTCGGAACAACGCGTTCACAGGCTATCGGCTCATCGCCTCAGACGGAAACAAGATAGCCGGGAATACAGCGGACGACAACGCCGATGGTTTTTCGATAGAAGTGGGCTCCACCCGCAACGAGGTAATACTGAACTGGATTAGGTCCAACGACCGAGGCATACACATCTGCAAATCCGTATTCAAACAGAACGACATGTTTTTCCCAACAACTTCAGCGGCCCACAACAGGCAATCACAATCGACAAGACATGCTAGGCGGGAAGAATTGCTACAGCCCGGTAGTTCCGTCTCTCCATTTACCTTCTAGCCACAATCCAGCATAGTTCCTCTCACGTGGAACCCATTCCAGTTTCACATGGCCAAGGCTCGCGATGAGGCCTCGCGCCTTCTCCCATAGTGGCTTGAGGTGGGCCTCCTTCACCTTGTAACTTCCGTTAATCTGGTTCACAACCAGCTCGGAATCTGAACGGATCACGATAGGGCCCTTCTGTTCCGGAATATGGCCACCGCCTGCGGCCCACCTGTTGGATATTATTTGGAGTGCTTCCAGGAGCGCCAAGTATTCTGCTTCATTGTTCGTCTTGTCCCCTACATTCATCTCTCGGACTCTTCGGCTCTGAAGGTCAGACGACGGCTCATAGACTATGGCAATCCGGGCCTGCCTCAAGGTATCTCGTTGCTCGTTTCCAACGCTCTGCCCATCAATGTAGAGAACCTCCATCAATGTTCACGTACGCGGCCATAGGATGCTTTGGGGGAAAGGCCATACGTTAGCTTAAAACATGCCAGCATTCCGAGGGAAAGCGTTCAGGATTGCTTGGTAGCAGGGACCTTTCATTGATTTCGGGGTTCTCGGCCCTCCTCATCGGGCTCGGCTTCGTCTCCGCAGGGCTTCGTCCGTTGACGCGCTCCACAGAGCTGTTCTTCCTCATCTCGGCCCTTTTCGCAGTCCTCACATTGATAGTCCAAAGGGTTGGAACCGTCACTCTCGTAGGCGGGGTCGCGGGCGTTGTATTCTTCGCAATACCCGGTGCTCCGTTTCCGCTACACATCGCCACAGCTTTGATTTCCAACGCCATTGTCTTTGACCTCTACCTGAAGACAGCGGGGTTCAAACCTGTCTCGCCGCGCAATATTGCCCTCGCTGCGGCCGCCGGCAGCTTCGTCATGGCCGTAGCCACCCTTGCACTCCTCCAGACGCTTGGGACCCCAATCCCTCTGGCCTTTTGGCTCCTCGCCCCGCCAATCGACACCCTTGTCGGATGGGTGGGAGCGCGGTTCGGACTCGTTGTCGCTCGACGAATAAAGTCCTCAGCCGAGGTCATCCGAACCGTATAGCCGCCAGAACGAAAAGTTATACCAACGATCACTCTCTACCTGTTCTGTGCCAACCGCTACTAGCGTAGCACTGGAAGAGAGGGCGGTCAAATGGCTCCTCAACCAAGAACATCCTGGAATACGCTACTGGGCCTTGCGGGACCTGCTAGGCGAATCAGCAAACGACCCTGAGGTCTCGTCCTACCGAAATCAGATAGCGTCCCACGGACCCGTCGTAGACCTTCTCGCCGAACAACACCCTGATGGGTATTGGGGGCATCCTGAAGACTGTTACTGGCCTAAATGGCAGGCGACAGTCTGGCCTCTAATCCTTCTCGCAGAAATGGGCCTACCGGGCGATAATCCCCGCATCCGTTCGGCTTGCGAGTATTACCTCAAGACTGCTATGGAACAGGACAAGTCTTGGCCCCCACCAGATTACCCTGAAGGCGACCTGACGGGTTACCGGTTACTGTGGGAGCCTTGCGTAACTGGCAACATGGCACGGACCCTCGTCCAGTTCGGCCACGAGAATGATCCACGTGTCCGTGGGATGTTCGACTGGCTCATCCGGACCCAGCTGCCTGATGGCGGGTGGAACTGCGAACCAGGACCCTGGGGCAAAGAGGTCCATCACAGCTCCTTCATGTCTACAATCGAACCGCTTTGGGCATTCTCGGCCCTAGAACCGTCGGAATGGCCTAAGGGCGGCAAGGAAGCCGTCGAGAGGGGGTGCGAGTTTCTGCTGATGCACCGGGTCTACAAGAGCGACAGGGATGGACGCGTAATAAACGAGGAGTGGACCAAGCTACACTTCCCCCTGTTCTACTTCTACGACATACTCCACGCGCTCAGGGTCCTGACAGACCTCGGCTACGGACACGATGAGAGAACCGGGGACGCCTTGGGGCTGCTCCAGAGCAAGCGTCTACCGGATGGCGCTTGGGCCATGGAGGCAACCTTTCTTGAGAAGATCAGACGCAACTTCGCAAAAGACTCTGCGACAGGTCAGTGGGGAGAAATCAGCGGGCAGGGAGTTGCCCAGATTCCGACAATATACTCAAGCCTTGGCCCGGTAGGGGGCCCGAACCCGTGGGTCACGCTGAATGCCCTCCGAGTCTTGAAAGGGGTTCACTCAATATAGAGCCCCTGCCTTTAGCCTCCAATTGAGAGAATAGCTAAATCCTAGTTCGATCTCGCGCCGATACGGCGATACCATTCTTGACAATAGCACAAGTCGCAAAGAAAATCGTAAACGAATGCCTCCAAGTCAAAGAAGACGAACAGGTTCTCGTCTCAGCTTGGAACCACACCATCGACTATGCGAACGCTCTAGCCCTTGAAGTCGAACAAGCAGGAGGGACGCCCCTTGTAACACTCGACACAGACGAAATGTTCTGGGGCCACCTGACCAAGGTCTCTGAAACACACTACGGAAGACCGCGAAGAGCATTCCTGTCAGCACTAGAACAGACAGACGCGTCCGTTTTTCTTGGGGGACCCGAAGACCCCTCAGGCTTCAGAAAAGTCCCGGGAGACCGACTAGCAAAATCCTTCGAGTCCGAGAAAGCAGTCATGGACAAGTTCCGCGACAGGAAGATTCGAAGCGTCGACCTGCCAGTGGGCCAGATGACACCACAGCGGGCAAAGACCTACGGATTCAACCTCGCAAGATGGCGACGCATCACAGACAACGCCATGTCAGTGGACCATAGAAAGATGTCGGCCCTCGGCCAGAAGGTGGCGGCAAAACTTGGAACCGCGAGCAAAGTCAATATCACTGCAAAGAACGGAACAGACCTGAGCTTCACGATCACAGGCCGGCCAGTCCACGTACACGACGGCATCGTTGACCCTGCTGACGTAGCGAAGGGAACGTACTCGGAGAGCTTACCATCGGGCAATGTCGCAGTCGCAGCGGTCGAGGACAGCGCGCAGGGAACAATCGCCTTCGACCAACCAATGGCCCTTCGTGGAAAGCTGGTGAAAGGACTCAAGTGGAAGTTCGAGAACGGAAAACTGACATCAACAGAAGCAAAGGCGAACCTGGAAGCCTTCACCGGCTTCTACTCCGGAGCGACAGGCGACAAGGACAGAATAGGCTGGTTCTCGATAGGAATCAACCCCCGGGCCGACTTCATAGGCTACTTTACCGACGGCCTCGTTCTTGGAGCAGTCTCAGTCGGAGTAGGCTCCAACAAAGACCTCGGAGGAAACAACGACACCACCTTTGCGCATAGCCAAACCCTGAGCAAGCCCACTGTCGAAGTCGACGGAACAACAATCCTCGCAGACGGAAAACTCAAAATCTGAAAGGTCAAAGACCCGTTCTAACGGGTCTCCCCTCTTTTTCGTCGCGTCCTAAAGCTTCACTTTTATTCTGCTAGGCAAGGGTCTTGGCCAGCAGGCTCAGCGATACGTTGCCGCCTGATATCACCAGTACCACTCTTTGCCCGAGCTTCTTGAGGTTCGTCTCCTTTAGGAGAGCCGCGGCAGAAGCTGCCCCTGAGGGCTCGGGGAATATGTGCGCCTCCCTAACTAGTAATTTCATGGCTTGAATGATCTCGTCATCTGATACGGTGAACATTCCGTCAACGTACCTTTTGCATGCTTCAAGGGTCAGGCTTCCGACTGTCGAGGGGTTCAGGCCGTCAGCTATGGATTTTGGAGCCTCAAGGTCCACCAGCTTTCCAGCCTTCAACGATGCCGTCATCTTCGGTGCTCCTTCAGGCTCAACTCCGAAGACCTTCGTCGATGGGCTCAACGATTTGACGACGAGGGCGATTCCCGAGATCAATCCTCCTCCCCCGACCGGAACTATGACCGAGTCAATGTCGCGAAGCTGTTCTGTTATCTCCAGCCCGATGGTCCCGGTTCCGGCGATAATGTCTGGGTCGTTGAAAGGATGAACCAGCACACCACCTTTCTCTCTGATGATTTCACGAGCCTTTGCTTCGGCCTCTCCTTCCTTGCGGAATTTTCCAAACCTTACAGGTTCTCCGCCAAACTCGACAATGGCGTTCACCTTCTCCTCCACAGCCGTCTCCGGTAGAACAATAGTACACTTCTTGTCCAAGAGACGAGAGCAATAGGCCACTGCCAATCCATGATTGCCAGACGAGACAGCAACTATTCTCCTCTCGGGAATTTGCGAGATTTTGTTGTAGGCCCCTCTGATCTTGAACACCCGTATGGGCTGGAAACACTCGAGCTTGAGGTGTACCTCTCGTCCAAACCTCTTCGAGAGCGCAGGAGACTCTGCCAGCGGGGTCCGACTTGCAACACCCTTGATCCTCTCTTGAGTGGCGATAACGTCATCAATGCTAGGGAGAGAGGTAGAGCTCGCTGGCAGACTCAATTAGCATTCCTCAGAATGGCTGTTCAGGAGTGCAGGCATAAAGAGGTTCTAAGGTTGCGCCAAGGTCCATGGAGGGCCAACCCCCGGCCCATTGACTCTAATGACTCGAAACGCGAAAGGTGGTGCCGAGGGCAGGATTTGAACCTGCGACTGGGCCGGTCCTGATGGGACCGTCAGCCCGGTTTCGGACGGATAGTCTTCAGCCGGGTGCTCTCCAAAGCCCCGCGTTGCGGTCAGGCTGAGCTACCTCGGCGCTCTGCTCGGCACCAAGCCAGCCCGGACCAATGTCGTAAGATAAGAGTTTCCTGAGTCCCAGCGGCGATAACCCGATAAAGGGCGTTCAGGGGAAGGGACAGCCCACAGCATAATCTGGCGTGTGAAAAGCCCCACCAAGGTCCCGATCAAATAATTGACCCTTAACAATGCCAACGGTACGAACGGCAAAGGACCCGGTTTTCTGGCCAAAATCGAAACTCTCTCCATCCTGTACGTCGCAGTGTTCCTGACAAGAATAGGGTTCGGGACGATTCTCATAATCTTCCCAGTCTACCTCCTCGACCAAAACGGAATACCCATCTCTCAAGCACTGTCAGGCGTTATCCTGGCACTCTACCCAGCGCTTGAAGGAGTATCCGCGCTTCCAGTGGGCGCCTGGGTTGACCGTAAGGGTAGACGGCGGGCCTTCTTGGCGGGAATGGCGTCGATCACCGTCCTCACTCTCGCCATCAGTCTCACCAGAACAAACATTCCCCTAGTGGGAGGTGCGCATGCCTTGATGGGATTGTCCGCTGCCATGGTAACCATCTCGTCTCTCACTATGATCACAGACCTTACAGTTGTCGAGAATAGAGGGGCGGGAATGGGAGCTTTCGACCTCGCCAACCTCTCAGGCTATGGCGTTGGCATAGTCTTTGGAGCGATAGCCGAAACCGTCTTCCAGGCATCTGTGGGAACTGTCTTCCAGATTGTCGCAATAGTCTTCGCTCTCGCAACAGTATTCGCGTTCCTGGCCCTGAGGGAGCCTCCTCACGCGTATCAGGGACGAAAGACTCTTTCAGAGATGCTTGAGAACTTGACAGGCGACGTGTCCGCTATTTTCCCAGTCTGGTTCTCTCTCACAATTATTGTAGGGTTCTACTTCTTCCTCCCCAAGCTAGCTCAGAACTCGGGTACAACCCTCTCGAACTCAGCAGCCATCATAACACTGGGCCTTGTAGTTCTCGGGGCGGGAGCGCTAATGTTCGGAAGACTTTCGGACAAGATTGGAAGGACCAGGACGATTATGCTTGGAGCGTTTGGAGAACTCGGCTTTCTGCTACTATTCCCCAGCCTGTTCGACCGTTTGATAGCTATTCCGCGTGGAACTTCATGGGTCGACTCTCTGGGCATTCTGGGCCCGATAGGCGTTATTGCAGGGGTCTTCTTCTTCCTCGGATCAGCGCTCGTCCCATCCATCCTCGCCTTCGTTGGTGATAAGGCGGCCCAGGACTTCCGTGGGTCGGCGATGGGCCTCTACAGCCTGATGCTTAGCGCAGGAATAGCCATTGGAAATGTTCTGGCAGGGTTCGCCGCGGAGCTCGGCGGGGTACAAGCAGTATTCTATCTCGGGGCGACGATATTCTCGGGCCTCTGCCTGACCACCGGAATCCTTCTCCGACGCGGAAACCATCTCGCCCCTACGGCGAGCGATTTGGCGAAGGCTGAGAGTAAACCACTTTAACATCGTCTATTTGCTTCGCGTTTTCCTGTGGGCCGGTAGATCAGCCTGGTATACAGCATGCGGATGCTGGCTGAAGATCGTCCGCTTGGCAGGTCTGTTCAAACCCGAAATGCGGGAAGGCACAACAGTGCCCTGTAGGGTCGCGGGTTCAAATCCCGCCCGGTCCACCACTCAAAGTTGTCATTGCCCAGTTGCAAAATTCTGCCATCAGGACGATGGGACACTACTCAAAGAGGAGGCAGGGTCAGAGACCGGATTGCCGCAAAATCCTAGTTCGCGTGGGTGGGTTTGAACAGAATCTCAATAGTTTCCTCGCCCGTGCTCAGCCTCGGATAGAGGCACCCGAGTAATCCTGCTGAACAGCATCTCCTCATGCCACAGCTAGAGAACCGAGGAAAAAAATGGGGGGGATTCTGTGAAGCTTGTTAGGTATGCGTAATGCAGTAGGTCCTGTCCGGTTCCGGCAGGAGGTTACAGAGAGCCTTCCATCGAGGGTCAATAGTGCCGATGGGCTGGCCGATACCGGATGGGGGTTCGGAACTCCTCCGAATACCTGGCCGAAGTAGAATGCTACAGCCACGCCCGAGGGTCCACGGTGGAAGTTCGACCCCTAGTTTCATTGATGTCGCTCCTAGCCATCAGAAGGAATGCCTAGCTGAAACCCTCAGGGTTTCTATTTGTATCACAGGACGCGCGAGTCGCACCTTGGACCCTCGAGTTCGGGCTCTTAACGCCTACGTCTCAGTCTTGGACTATCGGTCCTCGTATGGCATGAGACTGAAAGGATAGGTAATGACCCCTTGCGCTCCCGCTCTTTGCCGGCGGGTCAGGAGGATTCGCTTGGGTGGTCTGGCCCGTGGGTTTCCTTGCGGAGGATATCGTAGCCGGGGGCTCCGTCTCGGTCGTCGACGACGATTATGATATCCCCATAACCTAGAAAGGCGTCGAGGATGTTGACCCCGTTGCGATACAATAGTTCGGTGACGTAAGATGCTACTCCGGGTGTGATCTCGGCACTGGAAGACAGGCTGAGCGTCAGCTTGGCCACGTTGGGTTGTGTCACAGCAACGCCCAGACGTCCCCGCTTTGGCCAGATGAGATCGTAATCGGCCGCTGGGAGAATCATCTTGATCGAATTTGCCAGGGGAAAGATATGCGGGAACTCTGAGAGTTCGCTCGCAGCCTCTGACAGTTCCTTGACTATGCTAGAGAACTGGGTCCTAGGCGCCTTTATTGTCACATCCACAATGTCGCTTGAAAGAGAGATTCTCGCTCCCCTTAAGACTCTCGAGGTATCGAGGCTTTTGATGTCGGAGAGCGAGTCAGAGAATCTCTTGATTGCAACGACCAGCGTGTTGACCGAGGCTTTTCGACCAGTGACCTCCTGAACTCGTGCCTGAATAAGTTCTGCGAGAGAGTGGAAGTTTATGATCTTCATCTTCAGGCATTGGTATACGGCGTAGTTCCTGGTGAGAATTTGTCGTACCTCTTCGGGGACACTGACGGCACTCTTAGGAATTGACAGGCTCAACCTACGCCTCCTATTATCGTCATGTAACATGTCTCAGTTCTATAATAAAAGCCTTAAATGTAAGTAACAGATGTTACTATGCTGCAATAAAAGCAGTAGAAAAAACAACAATGCAAACCAATATGAATTTCCCGACCTACGCCTTGGCGACGGTAAACCCCGGACTGCTCCACGACCGAATCCGCCCTTTTTGTGAACCTCTGAGAGAAGCTCATCAGCTCAGGGTCAGGCTCACTCTGAGACCGATTCCCCGGACCACTGACCACCGGCCGGAATTCGGCAATTAGCGTGGCTTCCCAAGGGCTTTATCCCGTATACTTGGGGAGACTCCCGCTAGGCAGGACGGAGACAATAGCCTTGCTTCAAGAAT
>DATBWE010000003.1:0-3219 GCA_036514975.1 Bathyarchaeia archaeon | reverse complement strand
TCCCGGGCGTGTACTGGTCTTTGGGCCAGAGTCTGAACTCGTCGGGCCCGATAGAATCAGCGAGGAGGATGTTTCCTTCCTCATCGAACCCGAATTCCAGTTTGAGGTCTGCGAGTATGAAGCCTGCCTCTTCAGCTCGGTTCGACATGACATTGTAGATGCTTATGCTGGTCTCTTTCAGCGCCCCTATCTGCTCGGGGTCCAGCCATCCCTCATCCTCAATCTGTTCAAGTGTGATGGGTTCGTCTTTGACGTCGGACTTTGTGGTGGGGTCGAAGATAGGCTCGGGCAGCCTAGAGGCGAGAACAGGCTTTACAGGTAGCGAGATTTCTCCCTTGACGAGCCGTTCGTGGAGGCTTCCGTACAGGTATCCGCGGACCACGCATTCGACCGGGATCATCTTCAGCTTCTTAACAATCATCTTGTTCGAATCGTCCAGCCGCACCATGTGGTGCGGGGTCTTGAGGTAGTTGAACCAGAAGGCTGCAAGCTTGCACAGCACCTCGCCTTTTCGAGGAATTACTGACGGAAGCACAACATCGTAGGCTGATACTCTGTCTGAGAAGACGAAGAGCAGCTGGTCTTTTCCTAGGTCGTAGACGTCTTTTACCTTTCCACGCTTGAAGGGCGCTGACGGGACTTCCACGGGTTCCTGCATCTAGAGGGTCTCGCTTCTGTAGTGTGCTATTTTCCTGGCGATCTCCGGGTCCGAGATTGCAAGAATCTCAGCAGCCAGCAAACCCGCATTTGTCCCATTGTCGAGTCCAACGGTTCCGACTGGGACCCCTGAGGGGAGCTGGACCATCGCGAGGATTGAGTCGAGGTTGAGTTTGCCCGAAACCGGGACGCCGATTACCGGTTTAGTGGAGAGCGAGGCCAGATGTCCGGGGAGGGCTGCTGCTAGTCCTGCTATGGCGATGAAAACGTCAGCCTTCGTGTTCTCAACGTATTTGTCTAGTTCTCTATGGCTTCGGTGGCTAGAGAGAACCTTCGTCTCATATGGAACGCCCAACTTGTCCAGAATCACTTCCGCCTTCTTTGCAATCTCCCTATCGCTCTCTGAGCCCATTAGAATGCTAACTGTTCTAGTCATGATGGGAACGCGCCACCTTGGTCTCCGTTACGACCATGTCTACGGGTAAATCAAACTGCGCTCGCGGAACCCTGTCCACGACCTGTAAGTCATACGCGAGTCCGACGGCAGCTGATTTTTCGTGAAGTCGTTTTAGAACGGTGTCAAAGTATCCTCTGCCCCAGCCGACCCTGTAACCATCAAGATCCCAAGCTATTCCGGGTACAAGGAGGGCCACTTCTATTGTTTCCAGGTCTGTGAGTCGTCTATAGTCTGGCTTCGGTTCTGGAATGTCGAAGGCTCCGGGAACCAGCTCGTCGAGACTCTTGATTTCAGAAAAGTCAAGATTTCTTCTCTCCTTGTTGACTATTGGAACTAGAACCTTCTTCCGTGAGGCTAGGGCTTTGCGTATGAGGGGGCGGGTCTGCACTTCGTTTCCTTTGTCAACATAGGACGCGATTACCCGCGCCTTTCGATACTCAGGAAGTTGGGTCAACGTTTCGGTGATCTTGAGGCTCTTGGTTTCTACTTCGCTAGGGGTCTGTTGTTCTCTCAAATGCAATATTCTTCGTCTCAGACGCTCTTTCTCAGCAGCAACATCAATCCGTGTCAAATCTTTCCAGTCTGTATCATTGCAGCCTGGACAGTGTTCTCTAGAAGCATGGCCACGGTCATCGGACCGACTCCGCCGGGAACTGGGGTTATGAACTTGGCGACTCTACTGACTTCCTCAAAATCCGCGTCCCCCCTCAGTTTTCCCTCTACTCGAGCAAGGCCGACGTCTACTACGGCCGCCCCTGGCTTGACATGTTTGCCTGAGAGTCGAAAGTTTGCGCGTCCCACTGCGCTGACAAGAATGTCGGCTGTTCGGGCCACCTCAGGAAGGTTGGGTGTCTTCGAGTGGCAAACCGTAACAGTAGCGTCTTGGTTGAGAAGTAGCATTGAGAGGGGTCGCCCAACAAGGTTGCTCCGGTTGATCACGACCGCCTGTCGGCCTGCCACCTGGACCTTGTAGTGAGAGAGAAGCCTCATCACCCCCTTCGGCGTGCAGGGAACTAGTCCTTCGATACCGGCGGCCAGTTTTCCCGCATTGATAGGGTGCAGTCCATCCACGTCTTTGTATGGTACGATTCTCTCTATGGTTCGCGCTTCGTCGATTTGGCCGGGGAGGGGAAGCTGTACGAGTATTCCGTTCACCTTCGAGTCGACGTTGAGCTTCGCGATCAGGTTTTCCAGTTCTTTCTGGGTAGTGTGAACTGGTAGGCGGTGGTTTTCGGAGCGGATCCGGACCTCCTCGCATGCTCTGTGTTTCGATTTCAAGTATGAGGCTGAGGCAGGGTCATCGCCGACAAGAACCGTGGACAGGTGAGGTATGATCCCGTGCTGTTCTAGCTCTCGGACGCGGACCGCGACCTCCTTCTTGACTTGCGCCGCGACCATTTTGCCGTCCATTATGGTGGCTGTCAGCTAGCGATCATTACTCTCCTATCTTTCACTACTAGCTTGCCCTCTGTGAACAACCGAACAGCTTCAGGGTAGAGACGATGTTCTTCCCGTAATATTCTAGCGGAGAGCGTTTCCAAATTGTCATCATCCCTGATGGGGACCGGTCCCTGGAGGATTATCGGACCCGTGTCAACTCCCTTATCCACAAAGTGGATTGTGCAGCCCGTGATTTTCGCTCCATATTCCAGGGCTTGTTTCTGAGCTTCTAGCCCGGGATATGCAGGAAGCAGCGCAGGATGAACATTCATGACTCTTTTCTCGTAGAGTGTAACGAACTCTGGGGTTAGGATTCGGAAGTAGCCCGCAAGCAGTATCAATCCATCTTTCGGCCCGACTCCGTAGGACTCGAGGGCGGCTATTGTCTTCTGGTCGTATTCCCAGCTTTTCTTAGGAAAACCACGGTCGTCAACGACGATGCCTGGCACCTCGTGTTTGCCTGCAATTTCCAAGGCCAGCACGCCCGGCTTGTTGCTGATGACGACCTTGACTTGGCCTTTTGCGATGACTTTCCGGTCGACCGCGTCAAGAATCGCTTCGAGGTTCGAGCCTCGCCCGGAAACAAGCACAGCTATTGGGATCATTCTATCATCCTACTTCTGGGCACGGGGCAGCTGGAGGTTTCTCTGCCGTCTGCGGGGAGC
>DATBWE010000002.1:0-3473 GCA_036514975.1 Bathyarchaeia archaeon | reverse complement strand
GAGAGGAAATTCGAAGACAAGAGCTTACCATCCAAATCCGTACAGTGTATGCAGTAAGGGTTGTTCGGGCTCTGGCCTCCATGTTCCTCACTTGTCGACATGGGCATTCCACAGCTCTCACAGCGATTAGCCAGAGACAAGACTGTCCATAAGAAGCCCGGAAAACTTAGCTAATAACCGTATTCGCACTAGGCAACTGCTAGCGACGGTTACACGTGCTCACTTCTGCTAAACCTATAATAATCTGGGTCCGGTCTAACGCCTCAAGCCAGTCAGAGGAATGCTTCTAGTGCGGGGAAAGGCCCAGAAAACCCCTTTCCTAACTCTATCACTCGCCCTCCTACTCTTCGGGCGCAAGAAACCCCCGCAAGAAGAGAAACCAGTCAACACGACAGAACCGTTCCCCGTCCCCGACATCATGAAGAAGACAGTAACAGACAGTGACGTCTCAAAGGCACAGGAACGACTTCGCGTAGCCAGCCTTGAGAGGGACATCTTCGGCGACGCCCTGACAAAAATCTACGAAGCCGAATCAAAAGGCCAAATCACAGAGACAGAGAGAAACCAGCTCGTCCAACGCTACAAGGTTGACCTGAAACGTGTAGACGCCGAAGTCGACACCCACAAGAAGGTCGTTGACCTCCACGAACTCGAATCGGCCAAAGAAGACCTTCTCAAGAGCTTCCACGAGAAGCTGATGGAAATCGACCTCCGCATAAACCAGATCAAACCCAGCATTCCGCAGCAATCGGCCCAGGAAGTCAAGGTTCTCACCACTACACCGCCTCCAGCTAAGGAGGAGCCTTCCCAAGCGGCCCCGTCTCAGCCTCCCGCGAACAGGGAAAAACCAGCTAAGGAGAGGCCTAAGAACAAAGCAGAAGAACGGCTGGAAGCCATCAGGGAAGAAGTCCTAAAGGCTATGGAACGACTAGAGCAGATAGAAACAGAGGGTTGAGAAGTGTCCTGGGTCGACAAGGCTAGGCTGAGCGCGGCAGCCCAAGCCATTCGAGAAATCAAAAACGGTTCAACCGTAGGCCTTGGAAGCGGAAGCACAGTCCTCAAAGCGCTAGAGCTTGCCGCGGAAAAGATCAAGAAGGAAAACCTGGACGTGAGCTTCGTCCCGACATCTTACCAGATGGAGATTGCCGCGAAAAAGTTCGGCCTGAAAACCTCACAGCTGGAAGATGACGTGGAACTGGACTTGGCCCTGGACGGGGCCGACCAGGTTCAGTGGCGGTCCCTGGACATGGTCAAGGGCGGAGGAGCCGCGCTGCTGCGGGAGAAGGTCGTCGATTCCTCAGCCAAGAGGCTTGTAGTGGTAATTGATGAAAAGAAAATTGCGAAAACTCTCGGCGGAGACCAGCCCATACCGGTCGAGATCATCCCATTCGGCTACGATGCCACACTGGCAAAGATCAGACGCGTGTCAGAGAAAGCGGCCCTGCGAGAGGCAACGGGCAAGGTCGGCCCAGTAGTCACCGACAACGGGAACCTTCTGGTAGATGCTTACTTCCGGAACCTCAGAAGACCCGATATTGTCCATGACAGATTGAAAAGGATACCCGGAGTCGTAGAAACCGGACTATTCCTAGAAATGTGCGATGTGGCATATGTTGGTCGCAAGGACGGCCGTGTAGACATTCTGAGAAGAAGCTAGTTCTAGAGTGCCGGGGGCGGGACTCTCGATGCCGTTCGGATAGTCGAACCCGCGACCTCCGGATCTCTCACCCTTTGAAGATATGAGTCCGGCGCTAAGGCCCACCGAATAGGGGTCTGGCCAGGCTGAGCCACCCCGGCAGCGCGACCCGGAACCTCTTCGGCTAAAAGCATTCCTAACAAACAAATTAAACCCCTGTGGTTTCGAGCTTGGGCGAGTGGGCCCTCGGTAATGGGAAGGTTCGACTTTCAGACTCTCGACGGGTTAGAGACGGAGGGCAAGAAGGTCTTTCTCAGGGTGGACATCAACGTGCCCCTGGACCCGTCCACGCACCAGATTCTGGATGATACAAGAATCAGAGCAATCATCCCTACCGTTGGGGAACTTGACGATGCGGCGGTGGTATTGGGCTCTCACCAGAGCAGGCCCGGAAAAGACGACTTCACCTCTCTGGAACCTCACGCGGACGCGCTGTCAAGGTACTGTTCGCAAGACGTGTTGTTCGTGGACGACGTGATGGGACCCCACGCCCGCCAGAGAATCAACAAGCTCCGTCCCGGGCAAGTGCTTGTCCTCGACAACCTAAGGTTCTGCGCGGAAGAAAACATTGACGACAAGCCGGAGAAGCTCGTAAAGACCCACATGATCAGACAGCTGGCTCCGATGTTCGACTGCTATGTCAACGATGCGTTCGCCACAGCCCACAGGTCCCAACCCTCCATCGTCGGGTTGAGCGAAGTCCTGCCGAGCGCGGCCGGCCGGCTGATGGAGAAGGAATTGACTGCTGTCTCGACCCTTCTCGCTGAGCCTAAGAGGCCCTGCGTCTACGTCCTGGGAGGCTCAAAGGTAGAAGACAAGATCCCAGTCATAGAATACATCCTCGGACGTGACAAGGCTGACAAGATCCTGCTGGGAGGCGTCCCCGCCAAACTCTTCCTCAACGCCCGGGGCAAGATGGGGCTAGGGCAGGACATGATAGAGATTCACGAGCACGAGGAGTTCGTCAAGAGAGCCAGAGGCATCATCAGCAAGTACCCAAACCGCCTCGAGGTCCCGGGTGACCTTGGCTACGATGATGGGCAAAGCCGGGTTGACCGTCCGGTCGACTCCTCTCCAGCCGGTGAACCGGCCTTGGACATTGGGGCCGGAACAGTTGAGAAGTATTCGAAAATCGTCGAGGGAGCTGCCACCGTCGTGGCTAACGGTCCCATGGGAGTTTTCGAAAAGAACGGGTTCGACCTAGGAACAAGGTCCATTCTGGAGTCCATGGCGAAAAGTAACGCTTACACGGTGATAGGGGGAGGGCACCTCGTGGGCCTCGCTTCAATCCATGGAATCGAAGACAGGTTCAGCCATGTAAGCACCGCCGGAGGAGCAATGCTCTCGCTACTGGCTGGACAGAGCCTTCCCGGGGTCGAGGCCCTGGTACGAGCCGCGAAACGAACCCGGCCCCAGTAATCCATATAATCTGTCAGGGCCGGACTCTCGCCGCACGCCCCGGTGGCTCAGCCTGGTAGATGCGCGGTAAGGGCAGCGAAAAGCGTCGCCTTGGTAAGGCGAAGGCCGCGGGTTCAAAAGCATCAGCAGCTGAAAACCCCGCCCGGGGCTCCAAAACACCTTCCGGAACAATGCTTCAACCGGCCCTGTCGCGCATGTGGCGGACAGGGAGATTCCTTCCAAGATGGGAAAGAACGCTCCGTCCGGAAACAGGCTTCAAACCCTACCACTCAAGAACAGGGCGCATTCTCCCACCCTCCCGCCCAAACGGCCTGAAAATCGGCCCCGCTCGCGACTCTAAGCCCATGCTCCTAGACCG
>DATBWE010000001.1:0-3843 GCA_036514975.1 Bathyarchaeia archaeon | reverse complement strand
TTGGGCCGCTATGTCGAAAGTAAGGTCAACGATCAGGGTGGAGGTTCTTATGAACTCTAGCCGTTGGGCCCTTTCCCGCCCGGTCTCATTCCCGGCCTCGATTTCCCTTAGGAGCTTTCTACTTACCTCTGCCACAACCACGGTGGGTGTTGCGGAGTCTTTTCCTTCAATGTGGAGCTTCGCCTTTTGACCTTGGAGGGAAGCCCGAAAATACTCTATCCAAGCGTAGGAGTCGATGAGGTGACTAAAGCTCGTGAGACTCAGCCTCGTCTCTGACTGAGAAGGGCCTTAGTTTCGGGTTCGAGCCGAACATGGACTTGGGCAATTTCCTTCTCTCAGCTATGAGCTCCCTGATGACCTCGTCGTGGGATTTGAGTCCCGTTTCATCCTTTAGCTTGTTCAGAATCTGAAGGGTCTTGTCCGACACCTGGACAGTAGTCGCCAAAGTCGGTCTCTATGAACTGTAACTATGGACTGTAGAACATAAGCGTTTCGGCCTCCAACCGGAGGATCAGATTGGCCTCTTCCGGTAATTCCTGAGACTTCGATACGTAGGAAAGTAGCTGGGGCCATGCGGGATTTTGTTCAGGGAATTGAATAAGGGAAGGCTTAAGGCAGAACTCTACTGGAAGGGCGAGCCAGCGATGATATTCTGCCCTAACTGCAGTAGTGAGGTTTCTACAAGCATGGAATTCTGTTCCAGATGTGGAACAAGACTGTCAACCGCAGCGACAAGCACACCGACGCCTCAGGCTACTGTAACTATGGAGTCAGGTCTCACTAGTAGGATGATTAGAGCTCTGAAAGCAGAATCGCGACTGTATGAAGAGGTGGAACACGACCCGAATGCGACCCGACAAGTCCTGCTAGTAATCGGAATGGTCGCGGTGGCTCAGGCCATCGGCATAGCACTCGAGAACCTACTCCTATCACAATCCCTCTCTGGAATACTGGCCGAGTCCATCATCGGCTTTGTACTGACAGCAACGGGAATAGCCCTATGGTCCTACCTTCTCTACTTCTTCGGAACAAAGCTGTTTCAGGGAAAAGCAACTCCCCAAGAAGTCTGGCGTGCCGCAGGCTTCGCCAGGTCCCCCGGTGTCTTTTACATAATACCGTTCGTAGGGAGAATAGCCTTCATCTGGATGATCTACACGAACATCATTGCTGCGAGACAAGCACTAGACCTCAGCACTGGAAGAGCAATACTAGCCTCGATAGTCAGCATTCTGCCATACATCTTCATCATAGGCTTCATCGAGCTGACGGTATCCGCTATATTTTAGAGCCTCATTCCTCAGAATCTGATGTCAGAGGCTCTGCCGACTTCATTACTCGTCTGGCAGAGCGGGGGGCCCTACGACCGCTTCGCTTCTACGCCTTGAACCCAGCCGAGTTGTCTCCGACGCCCGTACTCCGACCCTCTCGTAAATCCTCGCCAGCCGCTCCTTCTCAGTCAACACCCCGCCTGTATCGGGGTCCACAGCGTAACACGTACCATCAACTATCCTCGTAACCACTTCCCCTCGGGCATACTTGTTATTCCGGAGCTGGGGGGCATCCATTATTCCCTGTTTTACGGCCTGAGTAAGGGTGTCAGCATCGCCCCACGGGTCTTCGACCCCTGGCCTTGCACTCTTCTTGATAGCCTCCAAGATTACTTTAGCCTCCTCCAGTAATTCCCGAGCCCTTTTCTGGAGGGCTGGGTCATGGCTCATGTCCGGGGCACCCTCGATACAGTTTTTTATCACATGCCGGGCGATCTTGCAACTCTCCACCACATCCTCCAGTGTAGCTGCATGGTCCGCTTCGCAGAACCCGACAACGTGAACAATGCGCGGTTTCAGCGCCATCTGGAGCATGACGGACGAGGCCAACTGGCCCTTGGCCTCAAGTAGGTCCGGGGGATAGCTGAGAAGCCCGGTCCTGGTCTGGCGGAGAATCTTGAACTTCTCGTCCATTAATGGTTCGATGAGCCTTAGCTTGGCGATTTGTTTCGCTAGGTCCATCTTGAAATTCTCGCCCGGGGGATGGTTGAACATGTGAATGGAGATGTAGTGTTTGACACCCATCTTCTTCGCGTTCCATGCGCTGAGGAAGGCGGAGACGATGGAGACACTGTCAGGAGCGGACCGCATCTCCCAGTGGTGCGGCTCATTCAGCTCAACCGGTATCCCGTGGTCGCCGTGCCACTTCATGGCTTTCTGGTGGGCCTCAATAGACTCCTGGAGAGTCATGGGACCCCTTCCATCCATGTCGTTAAACCAGAAGAGGGGAATAGCCGCCCACGCGTTGTGTATAGTGCGCTGCAGGACCTCTGCGAATCGTACCAGCTCACTCGTGCCAGCGTAGCATCTCATCATCGGATAGTTTCCACGTCTCGTCGCCTCGTAGCAAGCAGAAAGGTCGTCTTCTGTTCTGACCGGGACGCCTCCCGCGCCTGCCCTGCCTGGCTGCTGTTTTTCAGGGAAGAAGAAGTTCTCCTGGGCTTCTTGGTCAGATGCGAGGGAGATGACATCCAGAACTCGGGCTTCAGCGATCTTTCCTATTCCACGAATCGTTTCTTCTAGCGAAGGGAGGCCGAAATGATGCCGGAGCACTGGATAGGGAGCTTTCCACTCTATGCGTTCTAGAAGGGTCTGGGGATAATTCTCCGGGCCCACACCCTCCTTCCGCCCTTTCAGAACTGACAAAACCTCCTCCACGGGCTCTGTTCCGTCGAAGACTCTCTCAAAGAGCCCGGTCGACTTTGCCACTTCAGCAGCGGGCGGGGTCCCGCCGAAGACATACCGTCGGTCGATTAGTCCCTCTTCGGTGAGGCTGTTTTTGAGATTCGTGAGATGGTACTTGGCCGATTCGGGACTCAGACGGTAGCTTATTCCGACAAGGTCCGCGTCTGTCTCCCTGATAGCACCTATCAGTTCTCTGACGGAGACGGCTGGGCCCAGAAAGACGGTCTTGTATCCCTCGCGCTCTGCCTGGTTTGCGAAGTTGGATATTCCTGCTACGTGAACGTCTTCTCCCAGTGCCGCTACCACCAATGTCTTAGTTTTCTTTCCCTTCATTCCTTCCAACACACTAGGCTCAGGCTGGTCCTAAACAGGCTTTAGCGAATTCTTCAGCAGCCGAAGGGCCGTGTCGGGATAATGTGATGCGAGTAGCCCTGCTGACCAGAGGACATAGTTCGCGTCGACAAACTTCCTTGGCCGCTTTGGCTTGAGAAGGTTAGGCTTGTCACCCTTGTCCGTCGCCTCGTCTAAGACCAGCGACGGGCTTCTGTTGTAGACTATTGGCCCTCCAGAGCCGACGAGGGTCCTGAGCCCGAGAAAGTTCTTCCCCATCTGAAGAAGATACCTTCCAGCCGGAGTGATTATCTCCTCAAAGCTGCCCACGTGTCGCTCCACAGCGAACCTGACTGCCAACTTCACCAGCGCGGTGTCGAACTGCAGTTCTTGTCTTGTTCGGGGCAGGGTGCTAGGGTTGTTCGCGAGGCGGTCAGCCATTTCTGAAGCGTTCTTGGCGGGGTTTGCAGCCACCATTTTGCCGAAATCATCCTCTCCTGCGGCCTCAACTAGGTTAGGGGCGCTGATGCGGACCCCTAGGTCCCCCTCAACTGTTCGCTTGACCGTTCCTTCCTTGACTCCCTTGTGGATTATGTTGGCCGGAGGGTTCGGCTCCTCGAATACGGAGTAAACGTTGGTTGTTGCCCCGCCTACCTCGACAGCCATCAGGTCCCCAAGGCCAGGCTCTCTGGCGGTGCCCTCTGACAAGAGCTGGGCCGCGCTCAGGCTCGCAGACGGTGTCGGCATCAAAACCTCAACAAATTCCTTCGCCTTCTCTAGC